>NZ_BAAGPR010000056.1:0-50967 GCF_054783955.1 Streptomyces mayteni
CTGCGGCGGTGTCGGCCTGCGGCGGTGTCGGCCTGCGGCGGTGTCGGCCTGCGGCGGTGTCGGCCTGCGGCGGTGTCGGCCTGCGGCGGTGTCGGCCGTGCCGGCCGTGTCGGCCGTGCCGGCCGTGCCGCGCCCACCCACCCGCCCCAGCGGGTGGCTTTGCGCGGCAGCGTGCCTGCGGCCCGGCGGCGTAGCCGCCGCAGGCCGGTGCGGGCCCGCCGGGGCCCGCCCCCCACCCGCGCGGAGCGCGAAGAAGGGGCGGGGGGCGGGGGTGCCCCGTCAGGTGCCCAGCGGGCCGGATCAGCCGGCCACGTCACACCGCTGCGCGTTGAGGGTGAACGCGGTCGGTGAGGTGCCGCCGGTGCCGCTGGAGTTGAAGCCGAACGACACCGAACCCCCGGCCGGAATCGTCTGGTTCCAGCTGGCCGGCCGCGCCACCACGGTCGACCCCGACTGGCTCAGCGTCGCGTTCCAGTGGGACGTGACCCGCTCGTCGCCCGCGAAGGACCACGAGAGCTCCCAGGGGGAGACGGCGGCGGTGCCGCTGTTGCTGACCGTCACCTGGGTCGTGGCGCCGCCCGTCCACCGGTGCGACTCGTAGCGCACCGCGCACGTCGCCGGGGCCGGGTCGCCGCCCGCGCCGAGGTCGTCGACGTACGACGCGATCCAGGCCAGCGGCGCGTTCCAGTTCACCGTGACCTCGTTCGTCGAGTACGACTCGATGTGGTCGACGTAGCACATCGCCGGCGCGCAGCCCTGGAGCAGGTCCTCCGCGATCGGGTCCTGGAGCGCGTTGTTGGGGCCGCCGGCCACCGAACCGGCCGGCGGGTTGGGCAGGTTGGCGTTGAGCTGGTTGGCCCAGAACCGGTGGTGCTGGTTGCGCACGTCGCGCTCGCCGTAGCCCGTCACGTAGGAGAGGTTCAGCGGGTTGCGGCCCAGCAGGTAGTCGAGGCCGGTGAGCACCGCGTCCCGGTACGTCGCCTCGCCCGTCAGTTCGGCCGCCGTGGCCAGCACCACCATGTTGTTGAGCACCTGGCTGTTGGAGCCCCACACGTAGTTGCCCTGGGACGGCGCGTACGGCAGCCCGTACACCGCCTCCGCCGCGTCGGCCGCGTAGCGGTCGGCGGCGTCGGTGACCATGGCCCGCACCGCGGCGAGTTCGTCGGCCGGCAGGTCGTTGTCGACCGTGGCCAGGCTGAGCGCGCCCAGCGCGGCCGTCCAGGCCCAGGAGAAGCCGTCGTCCGTGAAGACGGCCGCCGCGTCGCCGTGCAGCGGCGAGTCGAGCACCGCCTGCCGGTACGTGTCGTCGCCGGTCGTCACGTACAGCTCGGCGGCCGCCCAGTAGAACTCGTCCCGCACGTCGTTGTCGCTGTACGCGCCACCGCCGACGCCGTCGTTCGGGTCCGCGTAGACGTCCGGGTGGGCCAGGGCCGCCGCGTAGGCCGTGGTGGCGGCGTCCAGCAACTCGGCCGCGAAGTCGGCGTCGTACGGCTCGTACAGCCGCGCGCCCTGGGCCGCGGCCGCCGCCAGGTTGAGGGTGGCGGCCGTCGACGGCGGGTGCAGCTCGCGCGGCTGCGGGTCCTGGTCGGGGCGCAGCGGCAGCCCCGTCCACTCGCGGTCGTGCAGCTTGTGGTGCGCCATGCCCGCCAGCTCCTCGCCGGCCGGCACCTGCATGGCCAGCAGGAACTCCAGCTCCCAGCGCGCCTCGTCGAGGACGTCCGGCACGCCGTTGCCGCCCTCCGGGATGGCGAGGCTGCCGTCGCCGAGCGCCCCGGCCGCGTCGCGCTCGTGGGCGGCGAGCAGCTGGGCGACGGAGATGCCGCCGTTCACCACGTACTTGCCGTGGTCGCCCGCGTCGTACCAGCCGCCGGCCGCGTCCAGCGTGTAGTCGCAGACGCCTGGCTGACACGGCACGTCGTCGTCACCCTGGTTGGGGGCCACGCCCACGTGTCCCGCGGGCCGCGCGTACTCCTCGCCGACGTACTCCGCCTCGATCGGGGTGCCGCTGCGGTTGTGGTAGAAGTACGCGAGCGCGTCGGTCCGCAGGCCGCCGTAGAGGTCGTCGCCGATCGCGAACGGCTCGCTGGTCTCCTCGCCGATCGTCACCGTGTAGCCCTCGCCAGGGGTGGCGAAGTCGTCGAAGGCGAAGGTGTGGGTGTTCTGCCGGGACGTCGGGTCGACGCCGCGCGGCGCGGTGGTGCCGGTGGCGGCCGGCGAGCCGTCGGCGGCGTTGAGGGTCCACGGCAGCGGGTCCGTCGCCTCGGTGACGAAGGTGCCGCGCTTGGGCCCCTCGGTGAGGTAGCCGACCTGGTTGACGCGCACCGGCGAGCCGGTGTCCGGCTCGTAGACCGGCGGTTCGGCGCCGCCGGTGAGCGAGACGTCGTCCAGGCAGAAGGTGAACGGCTCGGCGCTGCCGCCCATCTGGAAGACGAGCTGGGCCGCCGCGTGGTCGGCGCCGGCCGTGAAGACGTGGGTGATGGGCTCGGCCGTCTCGTCGATCGGGTCGGGCGACGCCAGCTCGGTGGTCCACGGCTCGGTGTTCATCTGCACGTTGGTGCGGACGGTGATCGGGGTGCTCGCGGTGGCGGTGAAGGTGAGCTGGTAGCTCTCGCCGGCGGTCAGCGGGAGGCCGTCCTGGCCGACGATGGCGTCCCACGGGTTGACGGTGCCGCCCGCCACCTCCGCGCACAGCCGGCCGTCCACGACGGTGGCGGGAGCGTTGGCGGTCGACCACCAGGGCGTGATGACGCCGCTGGCGAAGTCGCCGTTCTCGATCAGCTCGGGCCCTTCGGCGGCGGCCGGCGCGGTGCCGGCCGCGGTCAGCCCGGCGACGGCGAGCCCGGCGGTCAGGGCCAGGCTCAACAGCCGCCGGCCGCGAGGCGGATGGGATGAAGGAAGTAACGTCACGGCTCGGTCCTTCGGGGTCGGGGGTGGCGTGCGCGCTCTGTCCCGCCTGGGTGGGAGCGCTCCCAAGCGGGTTTCCCGTTCAGCCTGTGTGCCTGGCGTGACCTCGTCAACCCCTGGTGACCCCCCGAGAACGTCCATATCCGCGCATCAATAAACTCTGGCCCCATGGACGCTCTGATAGCGGTCTTCCTCGTTCTTCACATCGTCGGCATCGTCGCGCTGCTCGGCATCAGCCTGCTGCAGTTCACGCCCGTGGGCGCGGCCCGGCCCCGGCTCGCGGCTGGCATGCTGCACGGCGCCCTCACCATGCTGGTCACCGGGGTCGTGCTGGTGGGCCTGAACCAGGCCGACGACCAGGAGGTGAACAACGTCAAGATCGCCGTCAAGCTGGCGGTCCTGGTGGTGGTCCTCGGCCTGGTCTACGTCAACCGGGACGAGGAGCGGGTCCCCGCCCCGGTCGTCGGCGGGGTCGCCGTGCTCACCACGGCCAACATCTTCCTCGCGACTCTCTGGTAGAGCGCTCCTCACCGGGACGGTTTCCGCACCGCCGGCCCGCCTCGCGCTTGCCGCTCGGGCCTCGCGACCGGTGGGTGCGCCGCGGTGCCGGTCACCAGGACGGTTTCCGTACCGCCCCGTAGCCGCCGCCGCGTGGGCGGTCCTCGAAGTGCAGGTGGGGGCCGGTGACGTTGCCGGTCGCGCCGATCCGGCCGAGCCGCTGGCCGGCGTCGACCCGGGTGCCGGCCCGCACCTCGCGCGAGGACAGGTGGCAGTAGACGTAGTCCCGGCCGTTGTCCGCCCGCAGGCCGAGCCACTTGCCGTAGGCGCCGCCGTTGTCGTTCGACCAGACGACGGTGCCGGAGCGGACCGCCACCACCGGCGTGCCGGTCGGCGCGGCGTAGTCGTTGCCGGTGTGGAAGCCGGCGGCGTAGCGGCTGTTCCTGACCCCGTAGGCGTAGGTCACGGAGCGGCCTGGCACGGGTGACGAGACGCGCCCCCCGCCGGAGCCGCCCGAGCCTCCCGAGCCGCCGCGGCTGTTCGTGAAGCCGAGCCGGGCGAACGTCTGCGGCCCCGGCAGCCCGTCGGCGTCGCTGCCGCGCCAGCCCTGGTCGCGTTGGAACGCGGTGCAGGCGGCCTTGGTCTGCTCCCCGTAGTAGCCGGTGGCGCCGGCCGGAATCCGGTGGCCGCGGCTGATGAGCGCCCGCTGGAACGCGGTGACGCAGGAGTCGTTCTTCCCGAACTTCACGTGCGCGAAGTTGATCGCCGGCATGATCCCCCCATGTCAATTGGGCGTGGGTCGTGCTCCTTTGAAACGGAATTCTGGTCGCTAATTGTCCGGCACGGGGTGATAGCGGACAAGGGGGCGGCCGGATGACGGCGTCCGCCCCGCCGGCCCGATGCCGTCGCCTTCCGGGTCTCGCGTCCTACGATCGCCTCGCCAGGCAGACGAGAGGCAGAGGAATCGAGGTCCGCCCATGCTTTCGGCCGTTGCCACCGCCGCGAACGCGCCGCTCACCGTGACCGAACGGGAGGTGCCGGAGCCCGGTCCAGGCGAGGTGCTGGTCGGGATCACGGCGTGCGGGATCTGCCACACGGACCTGGACCTGCTCCAGGGCCACTGGCCGATCGCGCGCTTCCCGGTCGTCCCCGGCCACGAGATCACCGGCGTGGTGGCCGCCACCGGTCCTGGCGTGACGTTTCCCGAGGTCGGCACGGCGGTGGGCGCCCAGTTCCTCGGCGACTCCTGCCGCACCTGCGACTACTGCGTGCGCGGCGAGCAGATCCTCTGTCCTGGAAAGCGCATCACGGGCATCGTGATGGACGGCGGCTACACCGAGTACGCCGTCCTCGAGGCCGACTTCGTGACCCCGCTGCCCGACGGGCTCGACCCGGTCGCCGCGGCCCCGCTGATGTGCGCGGGCCTGACCGCGTTCAACGGGCTGCGGCGGGGCGGCATCACCGCCACCTCGCGCGTCGCGGTCATCGGCGCCGGCGGCCTCGGCGCGCTCCCCGGCGACTACCGGCGCGACCGCACCTGGTACCGCGCCTGCCTGTCCCGCTCCCTCGCCGGCATCGGCGAACCGGAGGCCGCGCTGGCCGTCGCGCTGGACATCGTCCCCGACGCGGCCGAGGTCGGCCGGCCGCACTCCTGGAACGAACTCCACACCACCGCCGCCACGTTGCTCCGCAAGCGCCCGGCGGCCGGCCGCCAACTCGTCGCGGCGCTCAGGGAACAGGACTGACGCGATCGGAAGGCATCCATGGCAGAGCGTGACACTCGGGTCATCGACTTTCTGTACGAGCTTGGGCTGCTGAAGCGGCACAAGCGGACTGGTTGGCTGATCGCCGGGGTGCCGGAGGCCATCGAGTACCGCGAGCAGGGAAACCGGCAGACCCAACCCTGGATCGACACCTCGCTGGCGGCTCTCACCACGGTTTCCGCGAAGCAGTTGGCGCACGATGCCCTGGGGCGCGGACCGCTGGAGTGGATGCACCGGGCCCGTACGGAGAAGCCGGAGCTCTGAACCGAGCAGGAGGGCCGGGTGGTCGCCGATCCTGTGACGTTCGGCCCACAACGCGTCGATTCAGACGGGCCGAACGTCACGGAACCGGCAGCCGAACGTCCCGCTCAGTCCAGGTCGGACATGTCCAGCACGAAGCGGTAGTGGACGTCGTTGCGGGCCAGGCGGTCGAGGGCCTCGTTCACCCGGGCCGAGGGGAGGAGTTCGATGTCGGCGGTGATGCCATGCGTGGCGCAGAAGTCCAGCATGGCGGCGGTCGCCGGGCGGCCGGTGCTGCCTCCCGAGCTGAGCTTCTTGCGGCCCACGAGCAGGTCCATCGTCTCCACGGTGACCGGGCCCAGGTGGCCGAGGTGGCTGAGGTGGCTGAGGTGGCTGAGCGTGCCGTCCATGGCGACCAGCCGCAGGTAGGGGCCGAGGTCGTGCGGGGCGGAGACGGTGTCGATGAGGACGTCGAACCGGTCGCGGGCGGCGGCCAGTTGCTCCGGGGCCGTGGACAGGACGAACTCGTGGGCGCCGAGGCGGCGCGCGTCGTCGGCCGGGTCGAGGCCGGCGGGAAGCGGGTGGACGAACCGCTCGCGGACGACGTACTCGCGGGAGTGGCCGCCGAGCGTGGTCGACCCGTCGAGCCGGTCGGTCCCGCCGTAGGTGAGGGTCGGGAAGGCGTGGCAGAAGTTCTCCTGGCCGGCCAGGCACATGGGGCACTCGCCGCACGAGTCGACGATGTTGCCGACCGCGACGGGGTCGCCGACGGAGAACCGGGTGACCTCGGGCCCGGTCTCGGTGACCACGCCCGTGAACTCGTGCCCCGGCACCAGGGGCTGCCCGGCCGCGCCGTCGCCGGCGGCCGCGCCGCGGAGGGCGTGCAGGTCGGAGTGGCAGACGCCGCAGTAGTCGATCCGGACCGCGAGATCGTCGGGGCGCAGTTCGCGGCGGATCAGCGGGGTGCGCCGCAGCGTGGCCGTCGGGCCGTCCACCTGCCAGCCGGTCGTGGTTCGCACGGCACTCTCTCCAACTTTCGACGCGATCTTCTTCGCCTCGCTGGAGCGCATTACCAACGTCGTGCCGATCGACGCCGACGACCTCGCGGACTGGGCCGTGCGCCTCTACGACGAGGACCGCGAGCTGCGCGCCATCGCCGAGGCGCAGGCCGCCGGGCGGGTGCGCGAGGGCGACCCGTTCGACCTGATGGCCGTGGTCATCGCGATGTCCATGGCCTGGTCGCCGGTCAGCAACGTCTACGCGGCGACCGACCAGGAGCCCGCCGACGTCCACGAGGGCCGCCGCGCCCTGCTCCGCGACTGCGTCAGGCGGGCCGTCGCCGCCGGCTGACGGCGGACCGACGACCCGGCCTGCCGGGATCAGATCACCGGTGGGCGGCCGAGACGCGTCATGCGCCAGACCGTGCGCCAGCGGATGGGGCGGCGGGTGCCGCACGGGTGGCGGAGCCCCTCGGCGAAGCCGGCGAACCAGGCGCGGAGTCCTGGCACCGAGCGGTCGCGGGCGAGGGTGAGGAGGATCCAGGTGGCGAGGTACGCCGGGATCAGCGGCAGCGGCAGGTGGCGGCGGGCCAGCCAGACGCGGTTGCGGGCGGTCATCCGGTAGTAGACGGCGTGCCGCGTCGGGGCGGTGCGCGGGTGCTGGAGCAGCAGCTCGGGTTCGTAGACCACCTTCCAGCCGGCGTCCAGCGCGCGCCAGGCGAGGTCGGTCTCCTCGTGGGCGAAGAAGAACTCCTCAGGCCAGCCGCCGGTGTCGTCCAGCATTCGCGACGAGAGGGCGTGCCCGCCGCCGAGGAAGGTGGTGACCTCGCCGGCCCGCATCGGGTCGCTGGCGCGGAGCCTGGGGACGTGGCGGCGCGCGGTGTAGCCGGTCTCGTCGGCGATCCGGAAGCTGATGATGCCGAGCTTCGGATCGGCCGCGTACATCTCCTGGACGCGGGTGAAGACGTCGTCGTCGACGAGCAGCCCGTCGTCGTCGAGGCCGACGACGACGTCCACGTCGCCGAAGGCGGCCAGCGCGGCGAGCGCCGCGTTGCGGCCGCCGGTGACGCCCCGGTTCTCCGGGAGTTCGAGAGTGGACACGGGGGCTGGATAGACGGGAAGCTCGGTGCCGTTCCCGACCACGACGACGCGGGTGGCGGGCGTCCGCTGGCGATGCACGGACTCCAGCAGCGCGGCGACCTCGGTGGGGCGGTCGCCCATGGTCAGGATCGCTACACCCAGGCGTGGTGGGGACACAGGCACTCCACAGCTCGGCGGCAACTTCCGAGATGCTAGCCGTTCACCCTCCCGTGGGAATCACGCAACCCGATGAACGTGATGATTCGGAGGCTAACGGCGGGTGCTCCGCCACTCGGTGAGCCGCGCCGCTCACCCTCTGTTGAGCACCCGGGTGACGCCCGCCAGCAGGGCCGTCGTCAGCAGCCAGCCGGCGGCGACCAGCGCGTAGGAGAGGCCCTGGAGCGCGGGGGCCGTCCAGTGCCAGGTGTTGCGCAGGCCGAGGCCCGCGATGGGCACGAGCAGGTCGAGGGTGTAGACGAGAGGGTTGAACGGGGCCGCCTCTTCGGGCTTGGCGGCGGTCGGCTCGCCGACGGTGAAGGCGACGGCGCCGAGCAGGACGAGGGCGGCCAGCCAGACGCCGGCCAGCCAGGGCCGGTAGCCGTAGCCGACGGTGGCGTCCAGCAGGTGGCCCCAGACCCGGCCGGCGGGGCGCAGCGTGGTGCGGCGGTGCCGCTGCTGGGCGAGGCGGACGGCGCGCGCCTCGTGGTCGTGGCCGAGCGACTGGTAGGTGGCGGCCAACTGCTGGTAGGTCTTGGGCCGGTAGCCGTCGGGGTCGTGGCGTGGCAGGGCGAGCCGGCGGGCGGCCGGCAGCTGCGGCTGGAGCGAGCCGTAGACGAGGCCGTCGAGGCGGCGGGCGGCGGTGGCGGGCCCCTGCGTGTCGGGGAGGTGGAGCACGTCGAGGTGGGCGTGGCGCAGGTCCACGGTGCCGACGACGCGGGTGGCGCGCAGGTCGAGCACCCGGGTCTGGAGGTTGCGGCAGGTCAGGGCGGTGGCGCCGGGGTTGCTCAGCTGGGCGCCGCGCAGCCGCAGGCCCTCGCCCAACCGGGCCTCAGGCAGTTGCAGTTCGCCCTCGATCCGGAACTCCTCGTCGCCGACGAGCCCGCCGCCGAGGTCGAGGCGTGAGCCGTGCAGCGCGACGGCGCCCGGGTTGCTCAGGTGCGCGCCCTGGAGCAGCAGCCCGCCGTCGATCCGGGTGTCGTAGACGCTGAGTCCCGGCGTGGTGATCCTGGTGTGCATCAGGTCGAGGTTGCCGCCCTCCACGATGACCCGGCTGGCGCTGAGGCCGGGGAGGTGCGAGCCGGCGAAGCCGGTCACCCGCAGCCTGGCGCCGTACAGTTGGGGCTTCAGCTCGAACCAGCACCGTTCGAGGCGCAGCACGCAGCACGCCTCGGCGAAGACCAGCCGCAGCCGGCCGGTGATCCGGGCGCCGACCAGGTGCACCACCGGGGTCTCGCCGGCCTGGCGCTCGGCGGCGCCGAGCACCAGCGCGCGCACCACGTCGGCGCGGACCGTGCGGTCCTCGCCCCACCGTTCGCCGCCGGCCGGATCGTCCTCCGCCGGATCGCCGGTGCGCAGGTCGACCGGGTCCCCGGTGGGGAACGCGTCCCACAACCGCCGCTCGGGCGTGGTCAGTTCGGGATACGGCAGCACCAGGGCACGGTACCCGGCCGGGCCGCGGCGCCGGCCGCGCGCCGGGGGTGGAAAACCGATCGCGGGGCGGGCGGGCGATCGGCTAGACAGGTGCGCACAGGATCGCTCTCGCCCCGCCCTTGTGCGTACCCCGGCAGTCGCCGGAGTCACGGACCGGCTCGTCGGCCGTGGCGCGGGCCGCCGTTCCGATCGCCCGTCGTGGCGTCGCAGAACCGAGGGAGCCAGGGCGTGTCCGGTTCGATCATCGAGGTCGAGGGGCTGGTCAAGGAGTACCGCGGGGCGGTGCGGATCGAGGGCCCGCTCGGCGGGTTGCGGTCGTTGCTGAGCCCGCGCCACGTGACGAAGCGGGCGGTCGACGGGGTCTCGTTCGCGCTGGCGGAGGGCGAACTCGTCGGATATCTGGGGCCGAACGGCGCCGGGAAGTCCACCACGATCAAGATGCTGACCGGGATCCTGCGGCCCACCGCCGGCCTGGTGCGGGTGGCCGGTCTCGTGCCGTGGCGGGAGCGGGAGCGGCACGCACGGAACATCGGCGTCGTGTTCGGGCAGCGCACGCAGCTCTGGTGGGACCTGCCGCTGCGCGACTCGCTTGAGCTGATCGGCCGGCTGTACGGCGTCGAGCCGGCCAGGCACCGGGCCACCACCGCCCGGTTCACCGAACTCCTGGGCCTCGGGCCGTTTCTCGACACGCCGGTGCGGCAACTGTCGCTTGGGCAGCGGATGCGCGGCGACCTGGCCGCGGCCATGCTGCCCGAGCCGCGCATCCTCTTCCTGGACGAGCCCACCATCGGCCTCGACGTGATCGCCAGGGAACGCATCAGGGAGTTCATCGCCACCCACAACCGCCGGGACGGCACCACGATCGTGCTGACCACGCACGACCTGGACGACGTGGAGCGGCTCTGCCGCCGCATCGTGCTGATCGACGACGGCCGGGTGCTGTACGACGGCGACGTCGCCCGGCTCAAGGAGCGGTACGCCCCGCACCGCAGGCTCGTCGTCCACCTGGCCGACGGCGCCGCCTGGCACGGGGTCCTGGTGCCCGGCGTCGCCCGCGAGGACGACGCGAACGAGCCGCCGGGGCGGGTCACGCTGCGGTTCGACCCGGCGGGAACCCGGGTCGCCGACGTCGTCGCGGCCGTCCTGGCCCGCCACGAGGTCACCGACCTGTCGCTGGTGGAACCGGGCTTGGAGGGCGTCGTCCACCGGATCTACGCGGCCCGGGAGGCGGCGTGACCGGCCTGACCGCACGCCAACGCGCCACCGCCTACGCCGGCACGGCCCGCCTCCACGCCCGCGCGCAGCTCGCCTACCGGGCGGACTTCGTCATCCGCGTGCTGTGGCTGCTGCTCCAGGTGTACCTGCTGGCGCTCGTGTGGCGCGCCGTCTACCCCGAGTCCGGCACCGCGGACGCGCACGGCGGCCGGCAGGTCACCCTCGCCACCCAACTCGCCTACGTCACCTACGCCTCGGTGCAGAACTGGCTGCTCAACCCGGCCGGCGTGGACCCCTCGCCCCTGCACCAGCGGGTGCGCGAGGGGAGCGTCGCCGTCGACCTGGTGCGCCCCGTCGCCTTCCCCACCCAGATGCTCGCCGCGCAGGCCGGCACCGTCCTCGCCGGGGTGCCGTTCGCCGCCCTCGCCCTGCCGCTCGCCGTCGTCGCCGGCGGCGCCCAGGCACCCGCCTCGACCGGCGCCGCCCTCGCCTACGCCCTGAGCCTGCTGCCCGCGGTGCTCAACACGCTGCTGCTCGCGGTGATCGTCTCCATGGTCTGCTTCTGGACCCTGGAGGTGGTGGGCATCTTCGTGATCCACCGCATCGTGGCCCAGTTCTTCGCCGGCGCCCTCGTCCCGCTGTGGTTCATGCCGTCCTGGCTGGCCGACCTGGCCCAGCTCCTGCCGTTCCAGACCACCACCTACACGCCCATCGCCCTCTACCTCGGCCACCTCGAAGGCGCGGGACCCGTGCTGGCGGCGCTGGCCACCCAGTGCGGCTGGACGGCCGCGCTGTGGCTGATCCTGCGCCTGGTCTGGGCGCGCGCCCTGCACCGCGTCGTCGTCCAGGGCGGGTGACCGCGCCATGACCACCGCCCGCCCCATCCCGCGCCACCGCGCCTACCGGCTGCTGGCGACGGCCGCGTTCCGGGCCCAACTCCAGTACCGGGGCAACCTGTTGCTCACGCTCGCCGGCGGCGTCGCCTACCAGGGCGTCGGCCTGGTGTTCCTGTGGACCGTCACCAGCCGCTTCGGCGACCTCGGGGGCTGGTCCATGGCCGAGATCGCCTTCCTCTACGGCATGCGGGTCACCGCGCACGGCCTGATCATGGTGCCGACCAGCCAGCTGTACAGCCTCGACCAGGCCATCCGCACCGGCGAGTTCGACCGCTACCTGGTCCGCCCGGCCGGGCCGCTGACCCAACTGCTCACCCGCCAGGTCCATCTGCCCACCCTCGGCGACCTGGCCACCGGGATCGTGGTGCTGACCTTCGCCGCCCGCCAGGTCGGGTTCGAGCCGACGCCCGCCGCGCTGCTCTACCTCTGCCTCGCCCTGGCCGGCGGCGCGTTGGTGGAGGGCGCCTGCCAACTGGCCGTCGCCTCCCTGTCCTTCCGGATGCTGTCCAACCTGGCCCTGCGCAACCTGATCGACGACACCATGAACACCTTCGGCGGCTACCCGCTGAAGGCGTTCCCCGACACGGCGCGGCTCGCCCTCACCTACCTGCTGCCCGTCGCCTTCGTCGCCTACCTGCCGGCCGGCGTCCTCCTCGACCGCGCGGACGGCCTCGGGATCACCCCGTGGCTGGCCTACGGCGCCCCCCTCGCGGGACCGCTCCTCTACGCGGCCGCCTACCTGCTGTGGCGATCCCAGCTCCGGCACTACGCCAGCTCGGGAACCTGAGGGATCATGCGGCATGCGCTCCGACGGCTGGCACTTCACCGAAGACATCGAGCAGTTCCTCGACCGCGCCGGGGACTTCCTGCGCTCGCGCCCCGCCCTGCACACCATGCCGCTGACGGTGACCGAGAAGCTGCGCGCCGGCGGGGACACCGAGGGCGCCGTCTTCGGCCACTTCGAGCGGTCGGGCGAGGTCCTGGCCACCTGCTTCCATCGGCCGCCAGGCCGGGTGCTGAGCATGACCCCGCTGGCGCCGGAGCCGGTCGGCGCGCTCGCCGACCGGCTCGCCGACCTCGGCCGTGAACTGCCGGGCGTCAGCACGGAGTACGACACCGCCACGGCCTTCGCCGACGCCTGGCGGCGGCGCACCGGCGCCGAGCCGACGCTCAGGCACCGGCTCCGCCTCTACCGGCTGGCCTCGCCGACCCCGCCGGATCCGTTCCCGGCCGGCCGGGCCCGGGTCGCGGGGGAGGGGGACCACGAGCGGGTCGTCCGCTGGTGCCGTGAGTTCTGCGCGGCCGTCGGGGAGGCGTTCCCCGACGACCCGGAAGCCTGGGCGGGGACGCGCTTCGCCGGCCGGACCTTCACGTTCTGGGAGACCCGGGACGGCACCCCCGTCTCCATGGCGGCCGCGACCCCGCTGGTCGCCGGCCAGATCCGGGTGGACCCCGTCTACACCCCGACCCACCTGCGCGGCCGCGGCTACGCCGCCGCCGTCTCCTTCGCGGCGAGCCGGGCCGCGCTGGCCGCCGGCGCCAGGGAGGTGGTGCTGTTCGCGGACGCGGCCAACCCGACGAGCAACGCCCTCTACCGGCGGATCGGCTACCGCCGACTCGCCGACTTCGCCGTCTACGGCTTCGCGGCCAGCCGAGGCGTCTCGGGTCAGGACGGGCGCAGCCCCGCGTAGAAGGGCATGGTGTCGATGGACTCGTAGCGCACCACGGCGCCCGGCTTGGGGGCGTGGATCATCATGCCGTCGCCGGTGTAGAGCCCGACGTGGCTGATGTCGTCGTAGAAGAAGACCAGGTCGCCGGGTTGCAGCGCGTCGCGGGCGATCCGGCTGCCGGCGTTCACCTGGTCCCAGGTGACGCGGGGCAGCTCCACGCCGGCGGCGCGCCAGGCGGCCTGGGTGAGTCCTGAGCAGTCGTAGGAGTTGGGCCCGGTGGCGCCCCAGACGTACGGCTTGCCGAGCTGGGCCTCGGCGAAGTCGATGGCGGCCTGGGCGCCGGTGGAGTCGGCGGCCGGCGGGTCCTGGGCGGGCGGCTCCGCGGCGTCCGACTGCGCCTGTTCCTCGGCAGCGGCCTCCTGCGCGGCCGCCTCCTCGGCGGCCGCGGCCTCCTCGGCCGCGGCGCGCTCGGCGGCCAGCTGCTCCTGCCGCTGCCGCTCCTCCTCGGCGAGCCGCTCGGCCTCCTCCCGCTCCAACCGCTCCAGCTCGTCGAACTCGGCCTGCTCCTCGGCGGACAGCTCGTCCAGCATGGCGCGGGCCTCGGCCAGCATCGACTGGACGCTCTCCTGCTGCCGCTGGAGCTCGGCCTGCCGCTCCTCCAGGGCGGCGAGCGCGGCGCCGGCCTCCTCGCCGCGCGCGGTGGCCGCCTCCTGGCGCTCGGTGTAGTCGGCCAGCGCCTGCTGCTGGGAGTCGCCGAGCCGGTCCAGGGTGTGGGTGCGGTCGAAGAAGGCCCGCGGATCGGAGGCCAGCAGCAGCGCGGCGGTGTCGCTCAGCCCGCTGCCGCCGGTGCGGTACTGCGCGGCGGCGAACGAACCCAGCGTCCTGCGGGCCTCGTTGACCCGCTCCGTCTCCTGGGCGGCCTCCGTAAGCAGCTGGTCGACGGTCGACTGCTGCTCGGTGACGTCCTCCTGCGCGGCGTTGTAGTGCTGGGTGGCGGTGCCGGCCTCCCGGTAGAGGCGGTCGACCTCGTCCCGCACCTCGACGGCGCGCTCGCGGGCGGTCTCGGCACGGTCCCGCTGCTCCTCGATGCCGGGCGGGTCGGCGTCGTCCGCCGAGGCGGCGCCGGACAGCAGCGTCATCGAGGCCAGGGCCGCGGCGCCCACGCCCACGACGCCCCGCCGTGCGGCGGGGGACTCGAGTATGGCCGCGCGACCGCGCGGCTTGCGGTGGGAACCCAAGGCCGGTGTCTCCTTCCGTTACCGCCCACCGGTCGGTTCCCCACGCCCCGCCGGCCTGTCGGCGAACCGGCGCCCCTCGTGTGTCCGATGGAACGGCGACGGCCCGCGGAGCCGGTTTCGGCCTCCGGGGAACGGGCCATCCGCGCCGCACGCTAACCACTGGGGACGGCGCTTGGGAAGGCCGAAATGCGATATGCCCGCAATCGAATCGTGATCCGGCGGGCCGAAACGGGCGACGCGCACGGTCCGTACGCCGCCATCAGCCGTCCGTCATGACGCGTACCTGGCCGTACGCACGCCCCGTGTGTCGGACCGCCCAACTAGACTCGACGACGATGAGCGGCCTCTTCGATGACAACGTGCTGGCGAACCTCGCACCCAAGGCAGGCGGACCTATGGTGGGCGGACCGACGGGGGGAGACGAGGAGCCGCCCCCCGCGCCCGACGAGTTCGAGCGGGAGGAGATCCCCGACGACCTGTTCGCCGGCACCTTCGCCGAGCCGGGCCGCGCCGAGGACGACGCCTACTACCGCAACGGCGCCCGCAAGCCCGTCGCCGACGCGGCCGCGCTGATCGAGGGCCTGAACGAGGAGCAGCGGGCCGCCGTCACCCACAGCGGCGCGCCGCTGCTCATCGTGGCCGGCGCCGGCTCCGGCAAGACCCGGGTGCTCACCCACCGCATCGCCTACCTGCTGGCCGCGCGGAACGCCCACCCCGGGCAGATCCTGGCGATCACCTTCACCAACAAGGCCGCCGGCGAGATGAAGGAGCGCGTCGAGGAACTCGTCGGGCCCCGCGCCAACGCGATGTGGGTGATGACCTTCCACAGTGCCTGCGTCCGCATCCTGCGCCGCGAGAGCAAGCTGCTCGGCTTCACCTCCAGCTTCTCCATCTACGACGCGGCCGACTCCAAGCGCCTGATGGCCCTCGTCTGCCGGGACCTCGACCTCGACCCCAAGCGGTTCCCGCCCAAGTCGTTCAGCGCCAAGATCTCCAACCTCAAGAACGAGCTGATCGATCACGAGGACTTCGCCGCCCAGGCGACCGACCAGTTCGAGAAGACCCTCGCCGAGGCGTACACGCTCTACCAGTCGCGGCTGCGCGAGGCCAACGCGCTCGACTTCGACGACATCATCATGACCACCGTCCACCTGCTGGACGCCTTCCCCGACGTCGCCGAGCACTACCGGCGCCGCTTCCGGCACATCCTGGTCGACGAGTACCAGGACACCAACATCGCCCAGTACACGCTGATCAAGCTGCTGGTCGGCACCCAGGACCCGGGCGAGCTGTGCGTGGTGGGCGACGCCGACCAGTCCATCTACGCCTTCCGCGGCGCCACCATCCGGAACATCCTCCAGTTCGAGGAGGACTTCCCCAACGCCACCACCCTGCTGCTGGAGCGCAACTACCGCTCCACGCAGACCATCCTCTCCGCGGCCAACGCCGTCATCGCGCGCAACGAGAGTCGCCGCCCCAAGAACCTGTGGACGGACGAGGGCGCGGGCGCCCGGATCACCGGCTACGTCGCCGACACCGAGCACGACGAGGCCCAGTTCGTCGCCGACGAGATCGACCGGCTCACCGACGCCGGCGACGCCAAGCCGGGCGACGTCGCCGTCTTCTACCGCACCAACGCCCAGTCCCGGGTCTTCGAGGAGGTGTTCATCCGGGTCGGCCTGCCCTACAAGGTGGTCGGCGGCGTCCGCTTCTACGAGCGCCGCGAGGTCCGCGACGTGCTGGCCTACCTGCGGGTGCTCGCCAACCCCGAGGACACCGTGCCGCTGCGCCGCGTCCTCAACGTGCCCAAGCGCGGCATCGGCGACCGCGCCGAGGCGATGATCGAGGCGCTGGCGCAGCGCGAGCGGATCTCCTTCGCCCAGGCGCTGCGCCGGGTGGACGAGGCGTACGGCATGGCCGCCAGGTCGGCCAACGCCGTCAAGCGGTTCAACGTGCTGCTCGAGGAGCTGCGCACCATCGTGGAGTCGGGCGCGGGGCCGGCCACCGTGCTGGAGGCGGTGCTGGAACAGACCGGGTACCTCGCCGAGTTGCAGACGTCCACCGACCCGCAGGACGAGACCAGGATCGAAAACCTCCAGGAACTCGCCGCCGTGGCCCTGGAATTCGAGCAGGCACGCGACGAGGACAATCCCGGCACGCTCGCCGACTTTCTGGAACGGGTGGCGCTCGTCGCCGATTCCGACGAGATCCCGGACGGCGCGGAGGGCGGCGGCGTCATCACGTTGATGACGCTGCACACCGCCAAGGGCCTCGAATTTCCCGTGGTGTTCCTGAGCGGCATGGAGGACGGCGTCTTCCCCCATATGCGCTCGCTCGGAAAGACCAAGGAGTTGGAGGAGGAACGCCGGCTCGCCTACGTCGGCATCACCCGGGCCCGCAAGCGGCTCTACGTCACCCGCTCCACGCTGCGCAGCGCCTGGGGGCAGCCGCAGCACAACCCGCCGTCCAGGTTCCTCGACGAGATCCCGGACGAGCACCTGGACTGGCGGCGCACCGGCGCGACCGTGGCGGCCCCGGCACCGTCCGTGGTCAGCACGCCGTCGCGCGGCGGCGGGAACGCCCGCGGCGCCCGCGGGTTCGCCACCGGCCGGATCAAGGACCGGCCGGTCGTGGCGCTCTCACCCGGTGACCGGGTGACCCACGACAGCTTCGGTCTCGGCCGGGTCGTCTCCGTTCAGGGCAGCGGCGATCGAGCCGAGGCGACCATCGACTTCGGCGGCGAGAAGCCGAAGCGGCTGTTGCTCCGATACGCCCCGGTGGAAAAGCTTTGAGCCCGCCTCGGTAGTGTTCCCGATATGTCACAGACCGGGGAAAGGGCTTGTGGTACGGGCCTGGGTGGCGATTAGCTGCCTGCGGCACCTCGTACTCCAGTTCCTGCCTGTCCCCGGAGTACGTATCACCTCAGATTCCCAGGGGGAACATCATGAGCCAGCCCTGGCAGCCGCCCCAGCCGGGAGGCGGCGCCGGCCAGCCGCCGCAACAGCCCGGCGGTTACCCGCAGTACGGCGCTCCCCAGCCGCAGCCGGGTTTCGGCCAGCCGCAGCAACCCCCGCAGCAGCCGGGCTATGGCTACCCGCAGCAGCCGCCGGCCCAGCCGGGTTACGGCTACCCGCAGCAGCCCGGCCAGCAGCCCAACCCGTACGGCCCCCCACAGCCCGGCTACCCCGGCGGCTACCCGCCGCCCGCGCCGGTGCCGGGCGGCGGGCGCCAGCAGAACCTCCTGCTGGCCATCGGGCTCTCGCTGGTCGCCGCGCTCGTCGCCGCGCTCCTCTACGGCTTCATCTACCAGGCCATGTTCAACGAGGAGACCGGCGAACTCACCCAGATCAGCTGGATCTCGATCGGCATCGGCGTGCTGGTCGCGCTCGGCCCGGCGTTCTTCGCCCGGGGCAACTGGGTGGCCTACATCGTCGCCGGCGTGCTGGCCCTCGCGGCCGCGGTCGGCGGTGAGCTCATCGGCACCGCGATGCTGGTCAGCGAGTACTTCGCCGGCGGCGACCCGGGTGCCTTCGAGATCCTCACCAGCTACCCGCAGGACACGTGGGACGCCTGGGACGCGGACAACGAGGCGATGAACTACGTCTTCATCGCGCTGGCCCCGGTGGCGGCGGTCGCCTTCGCGGCCGGCCTGGAGCGGCGCACCCGCTGACCAGGGAACCACCAGGCGACGCCGAAGGGCCCGCCGCTCCCCGAGGGGAGCGGCGGGCCCTCGCGCTTGTCGCGCTTGTCGTGTGGGCCGATCAGGTCGGCTCGAGGCCCTGGTTGCGCAGCCAGGGCAGCGGGTCGATGGCGCTGCCGCCGCCCGGGTGCACCTCGAAGTGCAGGTGCGGGCCCGTGGAGTTGCCGGAGTTGCCGGAGTAGGCGATCACCGTGCCGGCCTGGACGTAGCCGGACTGGTAGGCGGTGCTGTCCAGGTGCGCGTACCAGGTCTCGGTGCCGTCGTCCGCGGTGAGGATCGCCAGGTTGCCATAGCTGGGGTGCCACTGGGTGCGGATGTTGCCGTCGGTCGCGGCAAGCACCGGGGTGCCGTAGCTGACGGGGAAGTCGATACCGGTGTGGGTGGACATCCAGTTGACGCCCGCCTGGCCGTAGTAGGCGCTCAGGCCACGCTGTTCGACGGGGAGGAAGAACTTGGGCCGCGCCGCCTCGATGCGCGCCGCCTCCTCGGCGGCCGCCTGCTCCTCGGCCTCCTGCTGGGCCTCCAGGTCGATCCGGCCCTGGGTGCGGCTCGCGCGGTCCGCGTAGTCGCCCGCGGCGGCCGAGACGCTGGTGAGCTGGGTGTCGAACTCCGAGTTCGCCTCCGCCCGTTGGGCCTCGTCGGCCGGGTCGGGCGCGGCGATCGGGGGAGGCTCGCCCGTCGAGTCGGACTCGGTGCCCGAGACGGTGGCGGCGGTGGCCACGGCGGTGACGCCGAGGACGGCCAGCGAGGGGGCCGCGACGCTCAGGAACGCGGAGCGGGCCCTCGGCCTGCTGACCCGCCGCCGGCTGCGGCCCTGGCCCCGCGCGGCGACCGCCGGGGCGGCCGCCACCTCCGCGTCGGCGACCTCGGCGACCTCGGCGGCATCGACGGCTTCGGCCGGCGGCTCGAAGGTCTCGGGCTCGAATGACTGGGGTTCGAAGGACTGGGACTGGGCCCACTCCTCGACGACCTGCGCGGCCTCGACGGGCGCGTGGGCGGAAGCGGGATCCGGCTGCGCGGCCGGGTCCTCGGCGACGCCGGCCTCGCCGTACTCGGCGCCGTAGGCGTCGGGTTGGGCCTGGGCCTGGGCCTGGTGGAACTCCGGTCCGTACGTGGCGCCGTACGCGCCCTCGTACTCCTGGTACTCCTGATAGGCCGCGACGCCCTGGGCGGGGGTCTCGTGAAGATCCCCGGCCCCGTAGCCGCCGTTCTCCCAGCCGCCGGACTGCTGGAGATACCAGTCCTGGACGCCCTGTTGGGGTGGGATGGTGGCCGTGGCGGCCTGCTGCGGCTCGGCCGCCCACTGCTGCCCGTCGGTGGTCGCCGACCACTCACCGAGCCCGGCGGTGCCCTCGTAGCCGCCCTGCGGCTGTCCCTGCGCGGCGCCACCCCAGTCGTGGCCGGTGGGCTGCGCGCCATAGGGATCGAGAACGTCGTACGCGGCGTAGGAGCCGTAGCCGGGGTGATCCGATTGTTGGTCGGTCACTCCGGACAACAGACGATCGCTCACCGATTACGCCTTTCGGCTCGACGACAGGAGCAGGGGTGGGGGTCCCAGCGGCTGTAGTTCGGCGTGACTGTACCGGCCGGCGGTCGGCGGCCACAATCTTTCCCGGTCTGTTCGCGGGTTTCGTGGAGTCAGGAAACGGGCAATAGCCCGCCTTTCGGCGGACCGCGCATTGATGCCGCACGATTTGTTCGATGCCTGTTCGAATGTATCGGGGGTGGGAATCACCCAGGGTGCGCCGGGCGTCCCGCGACCATCCGACGGGACCCCTCCGGGATCGGCCCGCATGGGGGATGCTGGGGTTAACGACCGTTAGCTCCGGCGCCGTGGCCGGGGGACTTGGGAGGCTCAGCATGGCTGTATCGGGTCCGATTCGCGTCGTCGTCGCCAAGCCGGGGCTCGACGGCCACGACCGCGGCGCCAAGGTGATCGCCAGGGCGCTGCGCGACGCGGGCATGGAGGTCATCTACACCGGGCTGCACCAGACGCCCGAGCAGATCGTGGACACGGCGATCCAGGAGGACGCGGACGCGATCGGCCTCTCGATCCTCTCCGGGGCCCACAACACCCTCTTCGCCCGGGTGCTCGAGCTGCTGCGCGAGAAGGACGCGGACGACATCACGGTCTTCGGCGGCGGCATCATCCCCGAGGAGGACATCGAGCCGCTCAGGGCCCAGGGGGTCGCCGCGATCTTCACGCCGGGCGCGTCGACCGGCGAGGTGGTGGCCTGGGTCCGCGAGCACGTGGGTCTGGCGCCCCGCGCCTAGGCCCTGTCCTGCCGATCTTGCCGGGCCCGCGACGCCAGCTACGGCACCTCGCTGCGTTACCGAATCGCGCGAATACGGCCAAGTATGAGCTGCGATCCGGCACCTTGCGATCCACCGCATCACACACCTTCAAAAGGGCTATTTCCTGGCTACTTGGGGGATAATTAAACCATGCCCCTTTCAGAGATAGCCGAATCCCTGCCGCGTTCCGTGGCGCTTACCGCAGTGCTCACCGCGCGTCAGTACCTGCGTGTATCGCAGGACAAGCGTGGCAAAAAGCGGAGCGTCAAGGAGCAGGCCGAGGAGAACATCCAGAAGGCCGCCGCTCACGGCATCACGATTCTTGGGGAGCCGTACACCGACAATGACATGTCCGCATCGCGGTATGCGACCAAGGAGCGCAAAGATTTCGCGCGGCTCATCAGTGACCTAGAAACAGGGAACTATCCGGAAGATCTCTTAGTGCTTTGGGAGAATTCGCGCGGCAGTCGACAGACCGGCGAATGGGTCCGACTCATTGATCTGTGCGAGACTCACGACAAGAGGATCTTTATAACGTCGCACGGGCGCATTTATGATCCCGTCAACGGCCGAGACCGCAGGGCCCTACTCGAAGACGCGGTAGACAGCGAGTACGAAACATACAAGACCCATCTTCGTATCAAGAGGGATACGGCAGCCTCCGCCACGGAAGGCCGCCCGCACGGGAAGGCGCCGCACGGCTACAAGCCCATCTACAACGAGAAGACCGGCGAACTCATCAATTGGGTCGAGGACCCGGAAGAATCGATCGTGCCGAAGGAGCTGTTTCGCCGCCTCAAGGCCGGTCACTCTCTCGTGTCGATCACGCGGGACTTTGAAGCCGCCGGGTATCTGAATCGGTCGGGCGCACCCTTCAGCCGCCAACACCTCCGGGTCATGGCAACCAGACACGCTTACGCCGGAATCAGGGTGCATCATCCCAGGAGTCGAGGTCAGCGCGGCACGAGCGAGGTGAAGGCCACACTCCACAACGCCACTTGGGATGGTCTCGTGTCAAAAGAGGATTTCTGGAAGGTCCAGCGGATCATTTCTGACCCCAAGCGCCGCAAGTCCAAGAACGGACGAGCGAAGCACGTGCTGACGATCACCATACGGTGCGACAAGTGCGGCGGGCCCATGAAGTGGGAGAACGCGAAGGGTACCCCGTCCTACAAGTGCAGGGATAAGGGGTGCTGTTACATCGATCAACAAGGCGTTGACGCCATTGTAATCGGCACGGTCGACGCCCCGGGGATGATCTTGATGTATCTGGAGTCGGACGCTGTCTATGCGGACTTTCAAGCTAGCCCGGAGGAAGAAGCTCGTATCGCCGAGGATCGCGCGGAAATCGAAAGGCTCACGGCGGACAAAAACGAGATGTCGAAAGCCATCCCGCTTTCTCTGGAGGAGTCAAGGAGGATTGAAAAGGGTGTGCAAAAGCTGGAATCGATGATCGCGGAAATACGGGCGCGTATCGATGCGGCTACTCTGCCCGCCGTGCTGCAAGACCTGGTTTCTCCGGGCGTCGGAGTGGCTAAAAGGTGGCAGGCTGCCCCGATTGAGGCACAACGCAAGGTGGCGAGCATGCTTCTCACGTCTCAGATCTGTGGAGAAGTGCGGATCTTGCCGTGCCCGAGTAAGCGGCGCCTACCGGCCACGCAGCGCGTGAAGTTCGCGCGATCCGAATAAGTGGACGGAGAGCGGCACCCATAACGGATTTGGTGCCGCTCTCTCGTTTGTGCTCAATCAACCGGGGGCAGCAGTGCCCGCAGCTCTTCAATTAGCTCAGGAGTAGGGGAGGCTGCACGTGATAGCGCATCCATGACGAACGCGCGCACCTCTTCCGGCGACGCTGTACCGGAGTGACGTTCGCGGCTAACCTTGCGCGCCGTTCCCCGCCCACCCACACCAGGCCCACCGGGGCCCGCGCCGCCGGCACCCGACGACGACATCACCCCACCGTCGCCAGACCCCGAGGCGTCCGGCTCCTGGGCACACTCGCGCGCCGCGTCCCGCCCACCCGCCCCGCGTTCCTCGTGGCTCTCGCCGCCGGCACCTTGCGCACTCACGGCGCCCACGCATCCCGAGCCGCCGCCCGATTCACCGCCGCGTCCAGCGCGACCCCCCGAGCGATCTCCCCCTCAGCCGGGGAATGCCCCTGACTCACGAACCGCCACGACCCCTCGCGCACCAAGCCGCCGCCCTCGTCGTCCAGGCCCTCATCCCGGAACGCGGAACGTGCCCCGCGCAGCTCCCCGAACGTGGTCGAGTACCGACGCGACTTGCTCAGCACATGCCCCCGGAAGCCCAACGTGTGAGCCCACGCCCGCAGCCGCAGCCCCTCGAACTCCGGCAACCCGCCCAGCCGCCAACACGCCAACATCAACGCCCGAACGTGCCCGGTGACCTTCCGCGCCCTGATATCCGCCAGGCCCTTGACCCGGTAGTCCGTCCCCCCGGAATCGCTGACCGCCTTGCCCACGTACTTCGCCACGTACGCAGCCACCGCCGAGTCATCGACGACCGACGCGCCCCCGGCCCGGATGGGGTGGATATCGAGCTGACGCCCCCAACGAACGGTGCGTTCACCCGTCGCGGTCGAGTCCAGAGTCTGAACCCTTATCGCGCCTGCGGCGGTGCGGACGGCCGCCGTAAGAACTGTCTCCGTCGCCCAGGCGGGGGGAGCGTCCCCCGGCCCCCCGGCCCCGTCGAGCCGCAGCACAGCATGCAGGTGCACAGCCCCGCGCCGCTGGTACTCGGCAACCTTCGCGAACGACAGCCGCAACGCCTCGCCCAGTCGAGACCGAGCTACCCCACCGGCCGCCGCCAGCGCCCGCCGCACCGCCCGCATGGTCCGGCTCCAGAGTTCGCCCAGGTGCGCGTGCCACAGCACATGCCCCGCGTAGTCGTAGCACCGACCACACAGCGGCGAGCCCACCTGGCGGGCATCCTCCCCATGACGCCGCCCGCACCCCAACGGCACTCCGTGCTCGCACTCCCCGGACCGCTCCGGGTGGCACACCCCCACCCGATGCACCCGCCCGAAGGACGGAGCCGTGAACGTCACGAACAGCCTCGGGTGACCGGCGACGTCAGCCGGCACCCCCTTACCGCCCGCCAGGCCCGACCGCATGATCTGATACACGTCCCCGGTATGCAGGAACGAGCAGGGCTCACACATCACCTTGCGACGGTTGCCGCACCGCACCGCCAACCGGGCCCCCGGCTCATCCCGGGTATCGAACTCCCGCACCACCGAGCCCGACCTGTCACGAACCGTCGAACGGCCCGACAGGTACACCGGATGCTCACAACCACCCGTACCGCGGATTTGCTGTAGCCAACGCGGAAACCCAGGATCGCCCACCAAACGCAACAGATCGCGCTCCGTGGAGGACAACGTAGAACCAGAACGGCGCCCCGCCGAAGCAGGACGCCGCTCCCAACCATCTCGACACATGGAGGACCCCTCACAGGAGGAAGAAGGAGGTTCACGGCAACTCCTAGTCCGGGGTCGAGACAGGCGGATCACTCCGCCCGGCCGGTTGGCTAGCCGCCCCGTCTCCGAGGCTTAGGCCGCTTCGGCGCCTGGCAGGCACACGCCAGCAGCTGACCATCCCGACCCCGCTCACGTGGTCGGTTACAACGGGTACAGATCGAGGGCGCGTCAGCCATGGCTCACATCTCCATTCCGCCGAGAACCCAGCTGACGAAGCCCGAGACCACGGGCCACAAGTCGGACCGGCCGACGTAGAAGCCGAACAGGAACGCCAGCCCGGCGGACCACCACGGCACCCCGGACCTGATCACAAGGAACGTGGCCAGCCCGAAGGCCAGCACCAAGGGCATGGTCGTCATGACGCACGCTCCGTCCCGCCGCCGATCGACCCCAGCGACGCGATCACCGGGGTCACGTCCCCGTAGCGCTCCGCCGTCCGCTCCGCTTGCTCCGGGGTCACCAGCGCGGACCGAGCCCGCGTCCACCGGCCCGACAGCGCTTGGACCGCGACGCCGCGTTCCGTCTCCGTGATGGACTGAGCAGCCACCACCGCATCAGGCTGGAGATCACCCAACGCCATTTCTGCCGTCTGCGGATCGTTCACCCGATGGCACACCCGGCCGCCGAGCTGGGCACGAAGCGCCGTGACCCCAGGGCCCAGGTCCGAGCCCACGCGCTGACCCGCCACCACGAGATGAAGGCCCAGTGCCCGACCCAGTTGCGCCAGCCGCAGTAGCGCCGACGAACTCTGGCGGAACGCCTCTCGCCCCTCACGCGACCCGTCGTGCAAGTACAGCTCCGCGACTTCGTCCACGATCACGACGATGGGCACCGGCCGCTCATCCTCCGGCAGGTCCCAGACGTTCCGAACCCCCGCCATCCGGCACTGCCGCATGCGATAGATCAGCTCATCCAGCAGCGCGCCCAGCAGTTGCACCGCTTCATCGCGCGACGTGGCCAGCGCCGTCAACCGTGCTTCGAAGAGGCCGAGTTCGAGGCCGCCTTTCAGGTCGATCCCGATCAGCGCGACGCGTTGCGGCGCCAGCTCGGACACGAGAGCGGCCAGCCAGGTGGACTTGCCCGACTGTGTTGCACCGACCACCAGCCAGTGAGGCACCGTCCGGAAGTCGATCAACCACTCGTCGCCGTCCTCCAGCAGGCCGACCGTCGCCGTCAGCAACCGCCCCGAGCCCGACACCGGCCGTACCTCACCGGCCAGCGCGTCACGAGCCGTCGCGACAAGAAGGATCATGCGCGGCCGTGGAGACAACACCCGCACCGAGTGCGCCCGCCACGTGTGCGCGATCCCCTCCGCCGCCTCGACGTACTGAGCCGGAGTCTGACCCGGATGCATCCGCACCCGCACCACAACCCCCGTACGCGTCATCCGAGGCACACCCAACAGCGGAGGCACCGGCCGAATCGACCGCCCCATCACCATCGAGTTAGAGCCGATCACCGTCCACGCCGGACGCCGAACCTCCGACAACGCGAGGTTGTCCGCCATCTGACGCCAGCTCCACCGAACCCGGCACAACATCAACGGCGCACCCACCAGGTACCAGCCCCACGGCCACCGCCACACCCGAGACACCCGCCGACGCACACGACCCCACCACCAGCCAGCCCACGGCCCCAGCGGATCCATCAGCGTCCCCAGCAGCAGCGCCAGCGGCACCAGCCACAACAGCCAGAAGACCCCCATCACCGACCGCCACCCTCGACGTCGGACGAGGCACCCGGCACCCCCGGAGTCACCCGGCCCAGCAGCGCCCGAGCCTCCCACGCGGTGGTTTCACTGTGCTGGATGACCAGCCGGAGCAGGTCAGCCACCATGGCCGGGTCGCTCGACGCCGTCAGCATCGCCTCACCGCCACGCAGCATCGCCAGATGCCGCAGAATCGACCCCATCAGGTAGTCGTTCGACAACCCCGGACGGTTCGACGCCGAGCCCGACGAAATCGCGTCCATCACGCCTCACCCCCCGAACCGCCGGAGGAGTCCGAGGAGTCCTCGTCCACCGAGATCCCCAGGAGCAGCACCTCATCCGCCAGGCCGTCACCGGTCTCGCGCGACGTCTCAACCACTTGGCCAGCCAGCGCCGTACTCGCCGCAGCAGCCAGCGACTTGGCGTGCCCCGCCATCGCGGCCAGGTCCTGAGACATGCGAGACAAGATCAACACCCGCACCATCGGGTCAGGCGGATTCCCCGCCATCATGCACGCCGACGTGTAGACCACATCCAGCCGCCGAAACAGCGCCTCCCAACTCAGCAGGTCCAGGAGCTCCCGCTTCTCATCCATCACCGGTCACCCCCAGCCGACTTACCGCCCCGGCCCGAGGCCGCAGCCGCCGGTGCCTCAGCCGGCGGTGCCACCGGCACCACCGACGCCGCCCGCCACGACGTACCCGTCCGACCCTCCATCTCCCAATCCGTCGCCCACAGGTCCACCAACCGCACCGGCACACCCACAGCCAGCCCCGCCGGCTCAACCGGCAGAACGATCTCCAGAACTTCGGCCCGCCGCTCCTCGCTGTTCCGAACCGCCACCTGCACCTGCCACTGAGGACGGCCGTCACGATCCCGACGCTGCACCCCCTCAGGGGTCGTACGCGGCTCCGGGTCACCCACACACACCGCCAGACCCATCCGCCGTTCATCGATCGGCTTCGTACGCATCCGACATCACCTCTCCGACAACTTGTCCAACAACCTGTCGGAACCAGGGTGCCTCCTGTTGTCCGAGCAAGGCAAGCCATATCCTGTTGGGCAACCAACAGGCCGCGCGACAGGCAATGAGGAGGAACAGGTGTAATGGAGCCCGTTTCCGCAGAACCGAAGTTCCGGATCGTGGCGGATCAGCTAACCGCCGCCATCCTGCGAGGGGACTACAAGGCCGGCGCGTTCCTGCCGACCGAGACCCAACTCGCCGCACAGTTCGCTGTGTCCCGCGACACCATCCGTTCCGCCTTGCAGGAGGTGAGAACGGCTGAACTGATCGAGACCCACCGAGGCCGAGGCAACATCGTCAAGGCCACCACAGCGCCCGACACCGTGATCAGCCGCAGCCTCACCAAGACCACCAAGGGGTTCCACGACGAGGCGTCAACCGTCGAGTTGGAACCCCCAACGATCACCCGGTGCACCCTGAGCGGCGAACCCGCCGACCTCTTGCACGTCCACCCGCGCGACGAGGCACAGGCGTTCAGCATCGATCGCCTCCTGCGGAACGCGACCGGAGTGCGCGTCATGCAACGCGTCATCGTTCCGTTCGACACCGCCGCCGACGCCGACATGGGCGACGAGCCCGCCACGGACCCCGCCGCCATCTACGCCATGCTGGCCCAGGCAGGCCACACGCTGAGTTGGCACGAGCAGGTCACCGCCCGCGCACCGCGACCCGACGAGCGCACGACCCTAGCCGTGCCACCGGACGGAACGCTACTCATCACCCACCGAGTGACCACCGGCAACGCGAAGCCCCTCATTCTCGAAACCCTGAAGATCAACGCGGCCATCGCTCAACTCCGGTTCCAGATCACCGCGACCAGGCCCCGCCGCCCCAAGAGCTAGGTCCAGACTTTCTCTACGTGATCAAGCGCGCGCCTACGGCGCGCGGGCGGCCGCGCCGCCCCGGCGGACGTGCGGACCTCACGGCCGTTCCGCCGGGCGGCCGGCCGCCCGAGGCAGCGGCACCGAGCCAGGCAGCAATCCGAACCGGCCGGCAGCGACCGCCCCGGCCAGGTCGCCAGCCCCCAGCGGCACCCACGCGCCGAGCCCAGGACCAGGCACGACGCGCACACTCGTGGGGCGGGAACTCGACGGCGGCCTGGGCGAAGTTGAAGGGGTCGGCCTCGATGATGGCGCGGAAGTCTGCTGCCCACCCGAGGCCGCCAGCACAGACACAGGCCCGACACCAGGCGCCACCGACCAGGCAGACGCCCCCGCCGCACGCACACACGCGCCCCCCGAGACGCGGCGATCTGACGCCAGAGGCTGACACGGGCACCCGCGCCGCGCGAAGGACGCTACGCGCCACACGTGGTCTGACGATCCCTCACCCACCCCCCGCCCCCGAGTCCGGGCGGTGCCCGTCAGACCACCCCAACTCGGGAGACTCCATGTGCCCCACGTGCAACGGCGCCGTCTACCTCGCCGACGACACCATGTGCCGCGCCTGCGTCTGCGACAGCTGCCACCGATGGGCAGCAGACTTCCGCGCCATCATCGAGGCCGACCCCTTCAACTTCGCCCAGGCCGCCGCCGACTTCCCGCCCCACGAGTGCACCCGTCGCACCTGCTCATGGGCCCAGCTCATGGGCACCGCTGAGGGCTGACGACCCGTCCGGGGCGGCCACCACCAGCCGCCCCGGACCGCCACCAGGCCCAAGGCTCCGGTCCAAACTGCCTCTACTCCATCAAGAGGGAGGAGAGCCCGCTCGTGACCACCGGACCCACCGCGTGGGCAGCCGCGGGACGACACGGTCACTGGACACCTGACGACGACCACGACGAGTCGCCCCGCGGCTCCCCACGCTCCGACCCACGACCCCCACCGAGCCCGAACACGAAAGAAGGCCCCCGCCGAAACGGGGACCTTCAATCGTGGGGGGACAGAAATCTACTCACCGGCACCGGTGCTTCTGTAGCTCCCTTTGAGGGGACTTCCACCCGGAGATTACTTCGTCGATGCGACACCGAGGACAAACCAAAAAGGTGCGTCCACCGCGCCTCACTAAGCTAGGACCTTGCGCCATGAGATTCCCTCCCCTTTCGCTTGTCAACCTAGGATAGACAACCGGAAAGGGAGACTCAACACCCGGAAGTCAGCACCCCCCGAGCGGACCCGGACCGCCGCACGTGGGTCGGCGGTACGTTCACAGCGGCTAGTCCCACTCCACGACGCACCTGGACGGCACCTCGGCACAAGCAGGCGCGAGCCCCGCACCCTGCCTCACCAGGCATCCCAGGCACCGAGCCGCCGCCGCGTCACCCGTCACCTTGACGAGCGGACGCCCATCAGCATCCGTCGCCGGCACCGCTCTGACCTGATCCTCAAACCCCGCATCTGCCAATGCGGAATTCAGCTCACGCGCAACTCTCCTTGCACGACGCCAACCCGTAACGTATGGCGACCCCGCTATATAGACCACCTCACCCCATGAAGCCGGTGAAGAATCGGAACGCACTTGCCACAACCCTTCCAGGAGCCCCCGCACCCCTTAATGACACGGATGTAAGTAACCAGCCAAGCACGACCACTCAGGGCGTGACAACCCATACGCAAACAGCCGTGCCCATGGAAACGAGTTTCACCCGACACCGCAAATCCGCACCGCCCAGAAATGCACGTGCATATGCCGCTGGCCAGCAGGGACGTGACATGCCCCCCTCAGTGACCCGAGGGGGGCATACCTGACACGGCGTCACTTATGTGGGGTTCTTCACCACGTGACCGCTAGTTCGCCACGTAGTCCCGGTGCACGTACCCCCGGAGCCCCCAGTCCAGCCCCGCCGAGGACGTCATGACCCACACGCCCAGCCAGTCCTGTCGGACGTCGCGCCGGTCGAACTCCGTGCGCACCCACACCCGGTCACCCGGGTACAGCAGGCCCAGCACCGGTTGGAACAGCCCCGGGGCGGACCTCAACCGCAGCCCGTTGCCGGTCACCGTCGCGGCGCCCACGAGCGACGGCCGGCTCACCAACTCCGCCTGAGGAGCGGACCCCGCCGCCGCACACGGAGGCATGGCCGAGCACTGCCACTTCGCCAAGTAGTCGGCGAGTCGCTGCCGAAGCGCGTCCGCACGGGATCGCGACTCCTCCGCCGACTCTTCCGAATCGCCGAAGCTGTCACCCGCCTGAACCGTCACAAGAGCCGGAGCCGCACGGGCCCCACGCTGCGACGCGGCATCCGAATCTGCGGCGTTCATGATCAGGATCCCGACCAGCGCCAGCGCCAGCGCACCCAACGCCGACCTCACATTCCACCCGAACACGGGAACTCCCAACTTCCGCTACAGGCGCCCGCGCAGGCCGATCCCGCACGTGTACGACAGCCTGTAGCTATATATTGGGCTCCAACTTGTCGGACAAGCAACCGGATTACCCACCAACGACGAAGGCCCCGACCGAACACCCGGACGGGGCCGCCGAGGGGCCACCTACACCGTCGCCACCCCCACCCACAGGGGAACCACTCCACCCGGCCGAGGCCCCGGCGGTCGGGCAGTCACCGCCAAGGTCGAGGCCGGAGGGGGAGCCTGCGACGGGGCGGGGCAGGTCGAGGTGACCGCCGCCATGAGTGCGGACGGATCCCAGTCCCGCCGCAGCGGCAGCGCGGCCAAGACCCGACTACGCGCCGGAGCATCCGGAACCGGACGGGTAAGCAAGGCCGCAGCGGCAGCTCGAACGGATCGGGTAGACCCCGCCGCCGAGGCCGCAGCGGCGGGCAGTGATGCCGGACGGGTATACACAGCCACGGCAGGCAGCGCCCTACCGCCGACCACCTCTATCCCGTCGCCCGCCGCTTCCAAGGCCGCCCGCCGCTCACGTATCAACCGGCGCTCACGATCAAGGATCCGCGCCCGCTGCACCTCGCGCCGCCGCGTCGCCACCTCCCACAGCCGCCCCAGCCACAGCATCACGGGCAACTCATCCATCAGCGGATGCTGCGTCGGCCGCCGCGACGCCGGCTCATGCGACACGAGGTCACGAAGTCGCTGAACTTCGCGCGCTCTCAGCGCTCGCTCATGCAGCAGCACATGCACCCGCAACAGGGGAGCATCAGCCGTCCACTCGGGCGGGTGCGGCAGACGCGGCGGGTACGGAGGACAGGGCGGAACCAGCAATGGTCGAACAGGCGGGGCAACCTCGCCCGCCTGCCGATGGATATCGCTCCCCGGCAGCACAGCGGCAAGCAGTGACCGCAGATGCGCCCCAAGCCACTTCCCGATAGAGTCGCGCATGGCGACGTATCTCCTCTCTCCTCTAGCGTGGGTGTTGAGTTCACGTCGTTGGGCCCCGGAGGTGTTCGCGCACCACCGGGGCCGCCTTTACGGGCGAGGCAGATTCACTCGCAGCCTTGCCCCTGGTACAGATTCACCGCTTCCTGCCAGTTTCGAAGCGGTTCGTCCCGCTCAAGAAATCGCTCCTTCAGGAATCCGAAGGACACCCCATATCTCCGCGAAAGCTCACTCAAGGAAGCGCCATTCCTGTAAAGCTGGATGACCGCGTTCATGTTCTTGCGTATCCATTCGCGATCGGCCGCGTTCTTCAGTGTTGCGCCCATCTAGGACTTCCTCTCTGTCTCCCGTGCCTTCAGGCGCCGCGTCTACCTGCGCACCATTTCCTGTTACCCATCGCGATAGGACCACCAGCCCGCCGACGAAGCTAGCCAGCGGCACTACGAGCAAGGCGAAAGTCTTCAGCGCTTCGGCCACCAGGCTGCGACCTCCTCATCCGTAACCTCGTCAGGGCACTCGGCGGCATGGGCCCACAGCTCATACAAGCGCCCGTTGAATTCACTTCTGAACTCGCCGAGGGAACGCGTTAGCGTAAAAGCCAGCCATCCGCCGCATAGCGCGCAATCAATCTGCTGCCGCTGACGACCGCTCAGTCGGTCAACATCGATCGATTCAGGGTCGGGGGCACATGCCGAGTCGTTAGCCGACTCCTCCCTCACAGTCGAGGGTCCGAGCTCCGCGAATTCAGCCCTCGCAGTTTTGCCAACAACCGCTCTTCGCCGGTGGCCGGGCGCAGGTCGGACTCCTCTGCCTCCCACTCGCGCCCTCCGAGCAGCGGACGCAGGTAGACACGGTCGTTCTCCTTGGCCATAACCACGCCGACGCGCTCACGCCGGACGTCCATAACCGCAGCCCCCACGACAACGAAGGTTGTCCGATCATCCGATGGGCTGGTGTTCGTGTTTGGCGTACGCTTCGCCATGACTGCCTGCCTTCCCTAGGCAACAGGTGGTCGGCGCCCCCGGGCCGGTCGGACGGTCACGGGGGTGCCCTTGGCTTGACCAGTACGGATTGGTGACCCACCACCATCGCCGGAAGGAACTAGCCAGATAAGCCCTCTGCTGGGGTCCTCTGCTGGGGACGGCTTTGGCGCGTGCCCGTCCCAACGGTGGGGGCGGGCGCCCCCATGATGGGGACGGGAGCCCCCCATCACAGGCACGGGTGCGGCGTCGAAAATGGGGGGTACAACAAGGTGAAGACGATCGACCACCTATGTATCGTGGACTTCGGAACTAGCCAGAGGGGGCATCGTGACGGAAGATCAAGAACCAGCGGCGTTCGCGACTTTGCTGAGCGATGCGCGCATGCGCGACGCCTTACGCAAGCGTGAGTTTTCCACTGCATTCACCCTTGCCCGCAGACACGGCATTAGCTATTACAGCATCGCTGAAAAGTGCGGTCTTAAGCGGGATCGTGTTGGGCATATCGCTTCGGGGAAGTCGGCCGTCTCGTCAATCTCGACAATCGAGCGCATTGCTGATGGTCTAAGGATCCCAGGGGAGATGCTAGGACTGGCGGCACGTCCCTGGGAGGAGGGGACGAATGGACGCTCAGAAGCAGTAGAGGAGCACAACCTTCATGAGGACCCCATGAAACGCCGACTTCTTTTGGCCGGTGCTCTCGCTAGTGGCATCACCGGCATAGCGGCTGATGCCCTAGCTTCAACTCGCCGCGATCTCGACACTGCGCTAAACGACAACGCGACGGCGGAGCTTTCCTATTGGGAAACCACGGCGGAGCGTCACAGCTACGGATATGGTGGACGCGCCCCAGCGGAAATGCTCGCCGAACTCCTGTCGGATTTTTCGGAACTCCAGCCGCTCTTGGCGTCCTCTCAAACGGTCACCTCCCGTCAGCGCCTATGTCATGTCGCCGCACAAATGGCAGCAATGACGGCTATCGTGCTGCATGACTTGGGAGAACATCGGGAAAGTAGCAGGTGGTTCCATACGGCACGTCGCGCGGCAGTGGAGAGCGGCAACAACGGTCTTCACGCATGGGTACTTGGGCGTGAAGCTATGGTTCCGCTCAACTTCGGGGCCCCAGCCGTCTCGGCCGCCATCGCGGAACGCGCGCTCAGCATCACAAAGCGGGAATCGTCGGCAGCAACAGCACTCTCTTGCGCTGTTGTTGCGCGCGCTTACGCCGCGTCTGGCAATCGTGAAGGTGCTCTAGCTGCCGTTGAACGGGCGGAGTTGATAGTCGAAAGACTCTCTCCCGAGCAATGTGCCGATACTTGGTTTGGTTACCCGATGCAGAAGCATCACGTGCATTTGAGTCAGGCCCTAACGTTGTTGGGCGAAACAGATCGCGCGTACGCTCAGCAAGCACGCGCAATTGAGCTTTCGCGCCGCCCAAGTGTCATGACCCGGGCCCTGATCGCCATCGACCAAGCGTCATGTCTGGTGGTGGACGGGGAACCCGACGAAGCCGCTCGTGTCGCCGCAGTCGCCTACCGGGAACTCCCGGCGTCCTACCGCAGTGGACTGACACGTGACAGGGCTTACGCGGTCTACGAGGCCGTTCGGGCAAGCAGGCAGGCTGACGAGCTGCGCGAAGCCCTGGAAGAGACGGACTGAACACGACGGGCCCTGGCCACATCTCGCACAGAGGGGCAGTCGTGGTTTGGGCCGGGGGCGTCGAAGCTTTAGGCAGCCACCATGGGGCGAGACTCTAAGAGCGGGGGGCCAAATCGGGCCTTGCGGGCAGGGGTGGAACCACTGCCCGATCGCCGGCAGCTTACGGCCCCCCGCTCTCTCGCCCCATGGCAGCTCCCGCCCAAAGCTTCGACGCCCCCTAGTGCGTCCGTGCACGTCCATCGTGGTCGAGGTGGGAGGGAACCAGGTCGGGCAGGTGTTGCCACCCACCCAACCGGACCAGCCCCTACGAAGATGTGACCCATCTGACGACGCGGGCTGATCCGACAAGATCGACAAGACAGGACCTGGCGCGGCCGGCGCCCGTCGCACCAGGCGCCGACCGGGTTTCGCGGGGGTCGGGGCGGGAAAGCCTGTTCTCACCCCGACCGTGCTTCCGGCTCAGCCGAAGCGGTCGGCGCGGGTCGAACTGTGACAGGTTTCACCACTCTGGTGTGACCCGCGATTCATGAGCCCTCAGGGCCCCCAGATACGCTCGACGTCGGACTTGCCGCGTGCGTAAGCAGGGCCCATGCCTCGCGCCGCGGCCACGCGGCACGCCCACGTCGACAACGACCGCGAGACGACAGACTGAGGGACGGACGCGCGTGGACCTGTTCGAATATCAGGCGAGGGACCTCTTCGCCAAGCATGACGTGCCGGTGCTGGACGGTGAAGTCATCGACACGCCGGAGGCGGCGCGGGCGGCGGCGGAGCGCCTTGGCGGTCGCGTGGTCGTCAAGGCGCAGGTGAAGACCGGTGGCCGTGGCAAGGCCGGTGGCGTCAAGGTGGCCGCCGACCCCGCGGACGCGGTGGCGAAGGCCGAGGCCATCCTGGGGATGGACATCAAGGGCCACACCGTGCACCGGGTGATGCTGGCGCCCACCGCCGACATCGTGGACGAGTACTACGTCTCCATCCTGCTCGACCGCACCAACCGCACCTTCCTGGCCATGGCCTCCGTCGAGGGCGGCATGGAGATCGAGGAGGTCGCCGCCACCAAGCCGGAGGCGCTGGCCAAGATCCCCGTCGACGCCATCGAGGGCGTCACCCCGGAGAAGGCCGCCGAGATCGTGGCCGCCGGGAACTTCCCGGCCGAGATTGCCGACCAGGTGAGCAACGTGCTGGTGCGGCTGTGGGACGTCTTCATCAAGGAGGACGCCCTGCTGGTCGAGGTCAACCCGCTGGTCAAGACCGGCGACGGCCGGATCGTCGCGCTCGACGGCAAGGTGTCCCTGGACGCCAACGCCGAGTTCCGCCAGCCGGAGCACGCGGCGCTCGAGGACAAGGCCGCCGCCAACCCGCTGGAGTCCGCCGCCAAGGAGCGCGGCCTCAACTACGTCAAGCTCGAGGGCGGCAACGTCGGCATCATCGGCAACGGCGCCGGCCTCGTCATGTCCACCCTGGACGTGGTGGCCTACGCCGGCGAGAAGCACGGCGGCGTCAAGCCGGCCAACTTCCTGGACATCGGCGGCGGCGCCTCGGCCGAGGTGATGGCCAACGGCCTGGAGATCATCCTCGGCGACCCCGAGGTGAAGTCCGTCTTCGTCAACGTCTTCGGCGGCATCACCGCGTGCGACGCGGTCGCCAACGGCATCGTGCAGGCCCTGGCGCTGCTCAAGTCCAAGGGCGAGGACGTCAACAAGCCGCTGGTGGTCCGCCTCGACGGCAACAACGCGGAGCTGGGCCGGAAGATCCTCACCGACGCCGCCCACCCGCTGGTCGAGCAGGTGGACACGATGGACGGCGCCGCCGACCGGGCCGCCGAACTGGCCGCCAAGTAAGCCCAGATCAGCAGACGAGGACAAGAAGAGAAATGGCTATCTTCCTCACCAAGGAAAGCAAGGTCATCGTCCAGGGGATGACCGGCTCCGAGGGCCAGAAGCACACCCGTCGCATGCTGGCCGCGGGCACCAACATCGTCGGCGGCGTGAACCCGCGCAAGGCCGGCCAGACGGTCGACTTCGACGGCACCGAGGTACCGGTGTTCGGCGGCGTCAAGGAGGCCATCGAGGCCACCGGCGCCGACGTCACCGTGATCTTCGTGCCGGAGAAGTTCACCAAGGACGCGGTCATCGAGGCGATCGACGCCGAGATCCCGCTGGCCGTGGTGATCACCGAGGGCATCGCGGTGCACGACTCCGCGGCGTTCTGGGCCCACGCCGGCAACAAGGGCAACAAGACCCGGCTCATCGGCCCCAACTGCCCGGGCCTCATCACCCCCGGCCAGTCCAACGCGGGCATCATCCCGGCCGACATCACCAAGCCGGGCCGCATCGGCCTGGTGTCGAAGTCCGGCACGCTGACGTACCAGATGATGTACGAGCTGCGTGACCTCGGCTTCTCGACCTGCGTCGGCATCGGCGGCGACCCGATCATCGGCACCACCCACATCGACGCGCTCGCCGCGTTCGAGGCGGACGCCGACACCGACCTGATCGTGATGATCGGCGAGATCGGCGGCGACGCGGAGGAGCGGGCCGCGGACTTCATCCGCGAGAACGTCACGAAGCCGGTGGTCGGCTACGTGGCGGGCTTCACCGCGCCCGAGGGCAAGACGATGGGCCACGCCGGCGCGATCGTCTCCGGCTCGTCGGGTACGGCGCAGGCCAAGAAGGAGGCCCTCGAGGCGGCGGGCGTCAAGGTCGGCAAGACGCCGTCGGAGACGGCGCGGCTGGCGAGGGAACTCCTCGCGGGCTGACGCCGCCGCGCGGCCCTGGCGTGCCGGTGGGGCGCCCCGCGCCCCGCGCTCCGCGCGGTGGCCCTGGCGTGGCCGCCGGCCGGTGGGGTGCCCCGCGCTCCGCGCGGGTCTTCCCCCACCTTCCCCCAGCTACCGCTGGGAGGTGCCCCCACGAGCCCTTTTCCGCGCTCCGCGCGGTGGGGCGCGGCCGGCCGTGCCGGCGGCCAAGCGGCTCCGCCGCAGGCGGCGCCCCGCGCTCCGCGCGGGGGTGACGCCACCCCCGCGCGGAGCGCGGAAGAGGTGGGTGGGTGGGGATAGCCACGCGCAGCGTCGGACCCGGGCGGCGGCTCGTGCCTGCGGCGGCGGCCCGCCAGGGCCGCGCGGCGGACGGGCCGCCCCGCGCGGAGCGCGGAAGTGAGGGCGGGTGGGTGGGGGAAAGCCCCGCGCGGCGTCCGGCCCGCGGGGCGGGTGGGTGGGGGAAGGCCTCCCGCCGGTGTGCCGGACCGAGGTCGGGCCGTGTCGTTGGCAGCATGGCCGCCGTGGGACACCTTTCGCTTGGTCAGGTCCGGGTCAAGGTCCGCTGGTTGTTCGACGGGGCGCTGGCCGCCGGGCTCGGGCTCGGCATCGTGGCCGTGCCCGTGCTGCTGTTGTGGACGCTCTCGCCCTATCCCGGGATCGGCCCCGGCGCCGCCACGCGGACGGCCACCGACCTGTGGCTGCTGGCGCACGGCGTGGAGCTGCTGCGGGTGGACACCGTCAGCGGCGTGCCGGCGCCCGTCGGGTTGACGCCGTTGGCGTTGGCCGCGCTGCCGGCCACGCTGCTCTACCGGGCCGCCCGGGGCAACGGCGTGTGGGGGGCGGTGGCGATGACCTTCGGGTATCTGGTGGTCGCCGCGGGCGTCATCGCGTCCAGTGCCGTGCCGCTCCAGGCGGCCGTGCGGCTGCCGCTGTTCGCCGCCGGCGTCACGCTGCTGGCGGCGTTCGCCGCCGGTGACGGGCGGGTGCGGGCGGCGGCCAGGGCCGCGCTCGCCGGGACCGTGGCCTGCTGTGGGGCCGGTGCGCTGCTGGCCGCCGGGGCGTTGCTGAGCCACGCCGGGGTCGCCCAGGAGGTGTTCGCCGCGTTGACCAACGACTGGGCCGGCCGGGTCGGGGTGCTGCTGCTGGCCAGCACGCTGGCCCCGAACGTGGCGGTGTGGGCGGCGTCCTACGGCCTCGGGCCCGGGTTCACGCTGGGCGCGGGGAGCCTGGTCGGCCCGCTCGCGGTGCGCGGCGAGCCCGCGCTGCCGGAGTTCCCGCTGCTGGCCATGGTGCCGTCGGCGCCGCACGCCGAGCCCTGGATGTGGGCGGTCACCGCCTCGGTGCCGGCGGCCCTGGTGCTCGTGGTGGCGTGGTTCGTGGCGCACTCGGCCGCGCCGGTGGTCGGCTCGCGGCCGCTGGCCGACGGCTGGTTGGCCACGGCCGGTACCGCGCTGCTGGCCGCCGCCGGCGCCGGGGCGGCCATGGGTGGGCTGGCGGCGTTCGCCGGCGGGCCGCTCGGCACTGCCGCGCTTGCCGAGTTCGGCCCCGACCGCTGGCTGGTCGCGCTGGCCGCCGCGGCCTGGACGGCCGGCCTCGCCACTCCGCTCGCGCTGGTGATGCGCGCCTGGCGGCTGCGCGCCGCGAAGCGGCCCCTTGAGGAGCGGCTGTTGGAGGAGATCCGGCTCAGTCCGGCTCGCCGAAGTAGGGGCGGAGTTCGCTGGGCAACAGGGTTTCGCAGGACTGGCGGGATGGGCTGGTCAGAGCGTCGTTGACGCAGTCGAAGTAGTCCTTGTACACGAGTTGGAGCGTGTACGAGGCGCCGACGAGCAGCAGCGCGACGCCGGCCAGCACCACGCCGGAGATCGCAGACGCGCGCCCGGGGGACGAGGTGCCCGCCCTGGCCGGCGCGGCGCCGCCCTGGGCGGGGCCCGAGGGGCCCGAGGGGCCCGAGGGGCCCGAGGGGCCCGGCGTCGGGGCGGGGGGGCCGCCCTGGAGGGCGGCGACCCGGCGGTCCCTGGCCTCCGGGCTCTGCTTGGGGCCGCCGCGCAGCGAGCTGATGCCCCAGTAGAGGGCGAGCGAGCCGAGGAGCAGCGCCAGCCACTCCCAGCCGAGGGCGGCCGTGAGCACGCCCCACATGCCGGCCAGCATCGCGTAGCGCGCGTGTCGTTGGGCCGGGTCGGACGGGTCCCAGCGCCCGGGCCCCGCCGGGCCGCCGCCCGAGCCACCGTCCTGGCCGCCGGACGGCTCGCCCCAGCGGCCGCTGCCACGGCGCGGCTGCCGGCTGCTCCACTGGCTGCCCCAGCGCGGTCGTGGCTCGTCCTGCCGGCCGTTCGTCTCGCGGTCCTCGCCACGGTCCTCGTCGCCCCGCCGGCCGCCGTCCTGTCCTTCGCCGTCCAGGTGACGCGGCTGCCACGGACGGTCTGGCGCTCCCTCGGGCGGCGGGGCGAAGGGGTTGTGCTCCTCGCCCGGCCCCTCAGGGCGGTCGGAGGCACGGCGTCGGTCCGTCATCGTGGTAGTCGAGTCTCCCTGGTAGTTGCGTTCCCTCGACCGTACCTGGAGCGCACCGCCCCACGGGACGGGGGGAGCGAGGCGTGCCGGTATCGTTGCCGGGTACTTCCCGCGCCCGCCGTGCCGGTGTGCGGGGCCCGCCGCGGAGATCTCCCAGAGATGCCGCAGAGATGCCGCAGAGACGAAGAGAGAGTTAGTTTCGCCGTGCCTCTTCCCGCTGAGCCGGCGGCGCCGGCGCGCGTCGTCGTTCTGGTATCCGGTTCCGGCACCAACCTCCAGGCCCTGCTCGACGCGGTGGCCGACCGCGGCCCCGGGTACGGCGCCGCGGTGGTGGCCGTCGGGGCGGACCGCGGCGACATCGAGGGCCTGCGGCGTGCCGAGCGCGCCGGGCTGCCGACGTTCGTCTGCCGGCTGCGTGACCACGCCACCCGCGCGGAGTGGGATCGGGCGCTGGCCGCTGCGGTGGCCGAGCACCGTCCTGACCTGGTGGTCTCGGCGGGCTTCATGAAGATCGTCGGCGCCGAGTTCCTGGCCCGCTTCGCGGGGCGGGTCGTCAACACCCACCCGGCGCTGCTGCCCAGCTTCCCCGGCGCGCACGCGGTGCGGGAAGCGCTCGACCACGGCGTGCGGGTCACCGGCTGCACGGTGCACTTCGTCGACGCCGGCGTGGACAGCGGGCCGATCATCGCGCAGCGGGCCGTGTCCGTCGAGGACGCGGACGACGAGGCCGCGCTGCACGAGCGCATCAAGGACGTCGAGCGGGAGCTGCTCGTCGAGGTCGTGGGGCGGCTCGCCCGGGACGGCTACAGCATCGAGGGACGGAAGGTGTTTATCCCATGACCGGCGCAGGAAACGATGAGTCGCGGCGCCCGGTGCGTCGGGCGCTGATCAGCGTCTACGACAAGACCGGCCTCGCCGAGCTGGCCGCCGGGCTGCACGCGGCCGGGGTGACGCTGGTCTCCACCGGCTCCACGGCGAAGACCATCGCGGCGGCCGGGGTGCCGGTCACCGAGGTGGCGGACGTCACGGGCTTCCCCGAGGTGCTCGACGGCCGGGTGAAGACGCTGCACCCCCGGGTGCACGCCGGGATCCTGGCCGACCAGCGTCTCGAGGCGCACCGCGCGCAGCTGGCGGAGCTCGACATCGAGGCGTTCGAGCTCGTGGTGGTGAACCTCTACCCGTTCCGGAAGACCGTGGAGTCGGGCGCCTCCGTCGACGAGTGCGTGGAGCAGATCGACATCGGCGGGCCCTCGATGGTGCGCGCCGCGGCCAAGAATCACCCGTCCGTGGCGGTGGTCGTCGATCCGGCGCGCTACCCCGAGGTGTTGGCGGCGGTCGAGGCCGGCGGCTTCGACCTCGCCAAGCGGCGGCGGCTCGCGGCCCGGGCGTTCCAGCACACCGCCGAGTACGACGCGGCGGTCGCCGGCTGGTTCGCGCGGCTCGACGCCCCCGAGGGCGAGCCGTTCCCCGAGAACGCGAACCTCACCTTCACCCGGCAGCGGGTGCTGCGGTACGGCGAGAACCCGCACCAGGCCGCCGCGCTCTACGCGGACGGCGGCGGCTCAGGGCTGGCCGCGGCCGAGCAGCTGCACGGCAAGGAGATGTCGTACAACAACTACGTCGACACCGACGCCGCGCGGCGGGCCGCCTACGACCACGAGGCGCCGTGCGCGGCGATCATCAAGCACTCCAACCCCTGTGGCATCGCGGTCGGTTCCGACGTGGCCGAGGCGCACCGGAAGGCACACGCCTGTGACCCGCTGTCCGCCTACGGCGGCGTGATCGCGGTCAACCGGCCGGTGTCGGTGGCGATGGCCGAGCAGGTGGCGGAGATCTTCACCGAGGTCATCGTCGCCCCCGGCTACGAGGACGGCGCGGTCGAGGTGCTGGCCAGGAAGAAGAACATCCGGGTGCTGCGCTGCCCGGAGGCGCCGGCCGCCGAGATCGAGTACCGGCCGGTGGACGGCGGCACGCTGGCGCAGGTCACCGACCGGCTGCAGGCCGAGGGCGACGAGCCGGCCGGCTGGCGGCTGGCCACCGGCGAGCCGCTGGCGGCCGCCGAGCTGGCGGAGCTGGTCTTCGCCTGGCGGGCCTGCCGGGCGGTGAAGTCCAACGCGATCCTGCTGGCCAGCGACGGCGCCACGGTCGGCGTCGGGATGGGCCAGGTCAACCGGGTGGACTCGGCCAGGCTCGCGGTGCGGCGGGCCGGCGCGGAGCGGGCGGCCGGCTCCTACGCGGCGTCCGACGCGTTCTTCCCGTTCCCCGACGGCCTCGAGGTGCTGACCGAGGCCGGCGTCCGGGCGGTCGTCCAGCCGGGCGGCTCGGTCCGCGACGAGCAGGTCATCGAGGCGGCGAAGGCCGCCGGCATCACCATGTACCTCACGGGGACCCGCCACTTCTTCCACTAGGCACCGCGGCGCCCCTTCGGGGCGCCACCGCCCCCGCCACGGCGGGGGCGGGGGCCTTCTCCGCCTCGCCCAGCGCGGCGCTACGGCTGTGGACGGTGGAGGAGGTTGACGATGATCTCGTGCAGCACCTCGTGGTCGCGCGGGTCGTGGAGGCGGTAGGGGCCGCCGTCGATGGTGTACCACTCGGCGGCCCCCGCGTAGCGGACGCGCAGTGTCAGCGTGCCGTCGTCACCGGCGGCCGTGTGGAGTTCGAGCTCCCCGGTGATCACGCCGACTTCCCTGGTCATCACCCCGCCGCGAGGCGCGGTGAAGACGGAGTACCTGTCGCTCATGCCTCCACTTCATACCGCCTGGTTCAGCAGGAGTTGAGCATCTCGCCCAGCGCGTCGAACTCGTCCTGTCCGAGCGTCAGCTCGTAGACGTGCTTCACGTGGATCCACATCTCCGCGTAGACGCAGTGGAATCCGGCGGCCGGCGGCTGCCAGTCGGCCGGGTCCTGGTCGCCCTTGGAGCGGTTGGACGCGGCGCTGACCGCGATCAGTTGGGACGTGGTGAGGTCGTTGGCGAACTGTCGGCGGAGGTCCCTCGTCCACTCGTCGGCCCCGGAGCGCCAGGCCTCGGCCAGCGGCACCACGTGGTCGATGTCCAGCTGGGACGGCTTGGTCCAGGTGGTGTCGTCGTAGGGGCTGTACCAGTCGCCGGCGACCGGGGTGCAGGTGCCGGGCGTCACCTCGACGTTCTCGCCGTCGCGGATCAGCACGGTCTGCCTGGTGGTACAGCCGTTCACGGTGATCCAGTGCGGGAACTCGGCGCGCGAGTAGCCCGCCATCGAGTGGTCGGGGGCCACGGTGAGGGTGGCGAGTTCGGCGCGGGCCTGGGCTTCGTCGGGGATGTCGGGCGGGAGGGCCCCGGCCGGTCCCGCGGTGGCCAGCGCGAGCAGCAGCGCGGCGACGAGCGCCGCCAGCAGTGCGGTCAACCGGCGGGTGCGTGAGGTGAGTTGAGGGTGGTGCATCAGGAACCTCCGGTGAGAGGTGGAGAGTTGCCTGATGACCGATCTACCCGACTTGTGTCGTGCTCATGATCGCAAACGGTCGCCGGCCGAAGCGCCCCGGGCACGCGAACGCCCCCGTCGCACACCGGAGTCGACCGGCGTACGACGGGGGCGGGTGACGGCCGTCGACTCGCGGGGAGTCAGACGGCCAGTGCGACCTGGGTGTTCTGCGGCGGGCTGCCGTAGTGCCTGGTGACCTTGTTCAGCTCCAGTTGGCAGTACAGCGCGTAGAACCCGACGAGGCCGATCAGCAGCCCGACGACCGGGTTCGCGGTCGGCGGCAGGCCGGCCACTCGCTGGGTCTCGGCGATCCGCTTGACCGTGTTCCAGATCGACAGGATCGGCGGCACGATCAGGATCGCGCCGAGGGTGACGGCCAGCAGCGTGGTGCCCGGGCTCTGGGGACGGCGCCGGTCGAACGCCGCCATCTCCTTATTGATCTTGTAGTACCAGACCAACGCGTAGATGCCGAGGGTCACCAGCGGCAGCAGGATCACCGCCACGAGGTTCCGCTCCTTGAGCATGAACCCGACCCCGGCCTGGCCTCCCGGCGCGATCGGCTGGCCGGGCGCCGGCGCGTAAGCGCCGGCCTGCGCGGGCGGGTAGCCGTAGCCGCCGGGCTGCTGCTGGGGCACGACCGCCCCTTGCTGCGGGTACGCCCCTGGCTGCTGGCCCCCGGGGGGCGCCTGGTAGTTGCTCACGACTGCGAGACTCCTGTGCGAACGAGGATGAATGAGAACCAGGGGTTGGCCGACGGACTCCCCGAAGCGCGTTCGCTGTCGCCCCCGAAATTCCGCCGACGCGTCATTCGACCGCCGCCGGCGCGACCCCGTCCACCCGGACCGGGTCTCTGTGGCCAAGCTGAGACACTGCGGCGGCCCGTCTCCCCGGTACCGGATTCGATTCCGGGGCCGGCCATCCGGGAGAATGGGCCCCATGAGCGCCCAGATTCTCGATGGCAGGGCGGCCGCGGCCGCGATCAAGTCAGACCTCACGGCGCGGGTCGCCGTCCTCGCGGAGCGCGGCGTCACCCCGGGCCTCGGCACCCTGCTCGTCGGCGACGACGTCGGCAGCCAGAAGTACGTCGCCGGCAAGCACCGCGACTGCGCCGCCGTCGGGATCGCCTCCATCCAGCGCGAACTGCCGGCCACCGCCAGCCAGGCGGAGATCGAGGCCGTCGTCCACGAGCTGAACGCCGACCCGGCCTGCACCGGCTACATCGTGCAGCTGCCGCTGCCGCGCGGCATCGACGCCAACCGGGTGCTGGAGCTCATCGACCCCGCCAAGGACGCCGACGGCCTGCACCCCACCAACCTCGGCCGGCTCGTGCTCGGCCAGCCGGCCCCGCTGCCCTGCACCCCGAACGGCGTGGTCACGCTGCTCCGCAGGAACGGCGTGGAGATCGCCGGCGCCCACGTGGTGGTGGTCGGCCGCGGCGTCACCATCGGCCGCTCCATCCCGCTGCTGCTCACCCGCCGCAGCGAGAACGCCACGGTCACCCAGGTGCACACCGGCACCCGCGACCTCGCCGGCCACCTCAGGCAGGCCGACATCATCGTGGCCGCCGCCGGCGTGCCCCACCTGGTGAAGCCCGAGGACGTCAAGCCGGGCGCCGCCGTCCTCGACGTCGGCGTCAGCCGGGACGAGCACGGCAAGGTCGTCGGCGACGTGCACCCGGGCGTGGCCGAGGTCGCCGGCTGGCTCTCCCCGAACCCGGGCGGCGTCGGCCCGATGACCAGGGCGATGCTCCTGCAGAACGTGGTGGAGGCCGCCGAGCGCGCCACCGCCGTGGTGGGCGGGTGACGGCCGTGGGCGGCGCGGGACAGGGACAGGGACAGGCGCGGGGACAGCTCGCCGGCTGGTTCGGCCGCTGGCGGGTGCCGGAGAAGTACCGCACGCGCGACACCGCCCGCCCCGAGGGCGGCCAGCGCACCGCGCCGGGCAGCGCCCCGGCGCCGATACGGCAGTGGCCGCTGCTCGCCGTGCTCGGCGGCACGCTGCTCGGGCTGCTCGTGACCCTCGGCGACTTCCGGATCGGGCTGCTGATCGTCGGCTGCTCGCTGCTCGGCGGCGCCGCGATGCGGGGCTGGCTGCCGGCCGTCGGGATGCTCGCGGTGCGCTCCCGGTTCACCGACGTGCTCACCTACGGCGTGGTCGGCGCGCTGATCACCCTGCTGACGCTGATGGCCGAGCCCGAGCCGTGGCTCGTGGTGCCGTTCCTCAGCGACGTGCTGCGCTTCTCCGCCGGCTGAGGGGTTCCGCCGGCTGACCCGCCGGGACAGGGCCTACTCCAGCCACCCGGCGACCGTGTCCGGGTGCTCGGTGACCCACCGCTCGGCCGCGGCCGCCGGGGTCAGGCCGTCGCCGGCGATCAGCTCGGCGACGGCGTTCTGGTCCTCGGCGGTCCAGGCGAACCGCCGCAGGAAGTCGACGGCGACCGCGTCGCCCACCTCGACGAACTCGGCGTTCAGGTACTTCAGCAGCGAGATCCGCGGGTAGTAGTCGGGCAGCGGCACCTCGGTCAACGGCACCTCGGCGCTCAGCCAGTGCGGCTCCCAGAAGTAGGTGAGCAGCGGCTCGCCCGCCTCGGCCGCGTCCGCGATCTCGCCGACCAGCGCGTCCTCGCTGCCGGCCGCCACCGGCTGGAACTCCAGGCCCAGGTCGTCGACGATCGTCGCGTCCCGGGTGGCGTACCCGGGGTCGGCGTGCAGCAGCCGGCCGCCGAGCTCGCCGGCGAAGTCGTTCAGGTTCCGCCAGTCGAGCACCGAGGGGTGGGCCTGCGCGAAGTCGTCGGAGACGTACCAGCCGACGTGCCCGGTGATGCCGAGCTCGCCGGCCTCGACCACCGTCTCCTTGCGGTCGACGTACAGCTCGACCTGGTCGGGCAGCGCGCCCCAGTCCTCCAGGATCGCCTGCACGCCGCCGTCGGCCAGCTGCTGCCAGGCGTCCCGCTGGCTCATCTCCACCGCCCGCACCGGCACGTCCAGCTCGTTCTCCAGCACGTACGCGGCCACCGCGGCGTTCGCCTGCCCGCCCGGCCACTCGGGCACCGCGATCACCACCGGCTCCCGCTCGTCCTCGGCCAGCCGCTCCGTCATCCCCTGGGCCAGATCGCAGCCGCTCACCGCCAGCAGGCTCAGGGCACCCACCCCGGCGAACAGGGGATGACGTATCCGCATGGTGTGGAGTCCTTCTGGGATGTGGCGGCGGTGGTGGGACGAGGTGCGCGTGCTGTGCGTGGACTCGCCTGGGATGCAGTGTGGCCCCGACCTGAGGTCCGGGGCCACCACTCGCGCACGAGGAATCGGGAAACTGGGAAACTGGGAAACTGAGGAACCGGGGAATCCCGGTGTCTCTCCCGCGCCCGCCGGTCGATCAGATGAGGCCGAGCCCGCGCACGGCGTCGCGCTCCTCGGTCAGCTCCTTGACCGAGGCGTCGATCCTGGTGCGGGAGAACTCGTTGATCTCCAGGCCCTGGACGATCGAGTACGAGCCACCGGCCGTGGTCACCGGGAAGGACGAGATCAGGCCCTCGGGCACGCCGTACGAGCCGTCCGACGGGATCGCCATCGACGTCCAGTCGCCCTCGGCCGTGCCGTTGACCCAGGTGTGGACGTGGTCCACGGCCGCGTTGGCCGCCGAGGCCGCCGAGGACGCGCCCCTGGCCTCGATGATGGCCGCGCCGCGCTTGGCGACGGTCGGGATGAACTCGTCGGCCAGCCACTTCTCGTCGTCGATCACCTCGGCGGCGTTCCGGCCGGCGATCTCGGCGTGGAAGACGTCCGGGTACTGGGTGGCCGAGTGGTTGCCCCAGATCGTCAGCCGACGGATCTCGGACACGCTGCTGCCGGTCTTCTTGGCCAGCTGGGTGAGCGCCCGGTTGTGGTCGAGCCGGGTCATCGCGGTGAACCGCTCGGCCGGCACGTCGGGCGCCGCGGCCTGGGCGATCAGCGCGTTGGTGTTGGCCGGGTTGCCCACCACGAGCACCTTGATGTCGTCGGCCGCGTGGTCGTTGATCGCCCTGCCCTGTGGCTTGAAGATGCCACCGTTGGCCTCGAGCAGGTCCCCGCGTTCCATACCCTTGGTGCGCGGCCGGGCGCCGACCAGCAGCGCCACGTTGGTGCCGTCGAAGGCCACGTTCGGGTCGTCGGTGATGTCGACGCCGGCCAGCAGCGGGAAGGCGCAGTCGTCCAGCTCCATGGCGGTGCCCTCGGCGGCCGACAGCGCCGGCGTGATCTCGAGCAGCCGCAGCCGGACGGGAACGTCCTGGCCGAGCAGCTGGCCCGAGGCGATGCGGAACAGTAGCGCGTAGCCGATCTGGCCGGCCGCTCCGGTGACGGTTACGTTGACGGGGGCACCGGGGGTGCTTGGCATGTGTGGCCTTCCGAAGTCGGGCTCGGACAGTTCAGACAGCTCAGACAGCGAGTTCCTTCAGGTCCGCCCGTCAGGTTAACCGACGCCCCTGGCACGGCCGGGATCGGGCTGGCCTCGGAGCCATGGGGACCTGAGAGAATGAACCCATGACCACAGGACGACTGCGTGTGCTCTCCGGGATCCAGCCCACCGCGGGCTCGTTCCACCTCGGCAACTACCTCGGCGCGGTGCGCGAGTGGGTGGCCCTGCAGGAGACCCACGACGCGTTCTACATGGTCGTCGACCTGCACGCGATCACCATTGCGCAGGACCCGGCCGAGCTCCGCGCCTCCACCAGGCTGGCCGCCGCCCAGCTGCTCGGCGCCGGCGTCGACCCGGCCCGCTGCACCGTGTTCGTCCAGAGCCACGTGCCCGAGCACAGCCAGCTCGCCTGGGTGATGAACTGCCTGACCCGGTTCGGCGAGGCGTCCCGGATGACCCAGTTCAAGGACAAGGCGGCGAAGCAGGGCGCCGAGGGCACCAGCGTCGGCCTCTTCACCTACCCCGTGCTCCAGGCCGCCGACATCCTGCTCTACCACGCCAACGAGGTGCCGGTCGGCGAGGACCAGCGGCAGCACGTCGAGCTCACCAGGGACGTCGGCCAGCGCTTCAACTCCCTGTACGGCGACACCCTGACGCTGCCCGACGCCTACATCCCCAAGGCCGCGGCCAAGATCTACGACCTCCAGGACCCGTCGGCCAAGATGTCCAAGTCGGCCGCCTCCGACAAGGGCGTGGTCTGGCTGATGGACGAGCCGAAGGTCTCCGCGAAGAAGTTCCGCAGCGCCGTCACCGACGCCGGCACCGAGGTGCGCTTCGACCCCGAGGAGAAGCCGGGCGTCAGCAACCTGCTCACCATCTACTCGGCGCTCACCGGGATCTCCGTCGGCGAGATCGAGGAGAAGTTCACCGGCCAGCTCTACGGCCCGCTGAAGGTCGAGGTCGCCGAGCTCTTCGCCGACTGGGTGGCGCCGTTCCGCACCCGGGTCAACGAGTTCCTCGACGACCCGGCGCAGCTCGACGCGATCCTGGCCGACGGCGCCGCCAAGGCGCGCGAGGTCGCCGCCGCCACGATGGCGGAGGTCTACGACCGGATGGGCTTCCTGCCGCCGGCCGCCCGCTGACACACGTTCGTCCTGAGTTGGCGCCACCCGGGGTCGGGGGACCGAGAAACGAGCAGCGCGAGGAGAGGAGTCGCGGCGTGGGCACGGTCACCCTCGGCGTGTCGATCGCGGTCCCCGAACCGCATGGCAGCGCCCTGCAGAGCCGCCGGCTCGGCTTCGGGGACGCCGCCGCGGCCGGCATCCCCACCCATGTGACGCTGCTGCCGCCGACCGAGGTGCCGGCCGCCGACCGGCCGCTGATCGAGGACCACCTGGCGGCCGTCGCCCGCGCCGGCCGCCCGTTCCCGATGCGGCTGCGCGGCACCGACACCTTCCGTCCCGTCTCGCCCGTCGTCTACCTCAGGGTGGCGGCCGGCGCCACCGCCTGCGACCGGCTCCAGCGGCGGGTGCGGGAGGCCGGCGGCCCGCTGGACCGCGAACTCGGCTTCCCCTACCACCCGCACGTCACCCTCGCGCACGGCATCGACGAGGACGCCATGGACATCGCCCAGGCCGAACTCGCCGACTACGAGGCGGCCTGGACGGTGCGCGGCTTCGCCCTCTACGAGCAGGGCACGGCCGGGGTCTGGGAGCCCCGCCGCGAGTTCCGCTTCGCCGGCCGCGGCGGGCGGGCCGCCGAGGCCACGCCGCGTACCCCGGAGACCGCCGCCTGACGCCGTCGCGGGGCATCGGGCAGCCGCCGCCTCCTGGCGACCGGTCCGTCCGACGGCGCCGAGGCCGCGCACTGCCACCGTGGGCGGCGCGGCGGGCCGAGGCGGCGCGGCCTCCGTGATATCGGCCCGGCAGGGCCTACCGTGGCACGCGCGATGGAGACACTGACCCGACTGCGCTGGATCGGCCCGACGGTGGCCAGGATCCAGCGCACCCGGGCGTGGGGCGTGTTCCAGCACCTGGAGTCCCACAACTGGAGCCGGCTGGCCGCGGCCATCACCTTCACCAGCTTCACGGCGCTCTTCCCGGTGCTCGGCCTGGTCGCCGCCCTCGGCGCCGCCGTGCTGAGCCGGGGCCGGCTCCACGAGATCGAGAACTGGTTCGAGGACCAGGTGCCGGGCATCTCGGGCCGGCTCGACCTCAACAGCCTCTTCGAGAACGCCAGCGCCCTCGGCGTCGTCTCGCTGCTGCTCGTCGTCCCCACCGGCGCGAGCTGGGTGAACGCGCTCCGCGGCTGCCTGCGCGAACTGTGGGACCTGCCAGAGCCGCCGGGCAACCCGCTGCTGCGGCGCGCCAAGGACCTCGGCGTGCTGGCCGGGCTCGGCGCCGTGACGCTGCTCTCGCTGGTGGTCTCGGCGCTGTCGCTCGCCGTGGTGCGCGCGGTGGCCGCGCACGGCCCGGGCACGCTGCTGATCCAGTTCGCCGCCTTCGCGTTCGCCGCGGTCGTGACGTTCCTGCTGCTCTGCTACGTGCTGACCTGGCTGCCGGGGGTCAGGCCGCCGAGGGCCGTGCTGCTCACGGTCTGCGGCCTGGGCGCGGTCGGCTTCGAGCTCCTCAAGCTGGCGCTCGGCGGCTACCTCACCCAGGTCGCGACCCGCAACCTCTACGGCGCCTTCGGCGTCCCGGTGGCGCTGCTGGTCTGGATCAACCTGATGGCCAGACTGCTGCTGGTGTGCTGCGCCTGGACGGCCACCTCGGTCACTCCCGAGGAGCGGCTCCGCGCCGACGTCCTGACCGGCGAGCCGACAGCTGGGCCAACTGGGGCAGCGGATGACGGCGATGGAACACGTAGGCCCCCGCCGCGAGAACCACCAGACCCGCCGCCGTGACGCCGAGCACCAGCAGCCCGCTGACCGAGTCGCCGTCCGAACCGGCCGCGCCGTGCGCGCCGGCCTCCTCGGTGCCGTTCTTGTCGTCGTCCCCCGGCGTCGCCGCGCCGTCCTCGCCCGGCTCCGTCGCCTCGCTCAGCGGCGGCACCAGCTCGCCGACGGGCTCGACCAGGCCCTCGGCCGCGAACCCCCAGTCGAGCAGGGCCGCCGACTCCCGGTAGACGGCCAGCGGGTCGTCCTCTTCCGGGGCCAGCGCGGTGACCAGCAGCACCCGGCCGTCGCGCTCGGCGACCCCGGTGAAGGTGTGTCCGGCCTCCGAGGTGTAGCCGTTCTTGACGCCCGCCAGACCCTCGTAGCGGTCGAGCCCCGGGGCGCCGACGAGCAGCCTGTTGGTCGACTGGATCTCGTAGCTCTCGCGGTCCTCGCCCTCCTCCGGCTCGCCACCCGGGAACTCTGCGCGCGGCGTGGACACGTACTCGCGGAAGTCCTCGTTCTGCATCCCCGACCTGGCGAACAGGGTCAGGTCGTAGGCGGAGGAGAGCTGCCCCTCGGCGTCGTAGCCGTCCGGGTTGACCACGTGGGTGTCGTTGGCCTGGAGCTCCTCGGCGCGGTCGTTCATCTCCGCCACCGTCTGCTCCTTGCCGCCGTTCATGGCGGTCAGCGCGTAGACGGCGTCGTTGCCCGAGGCCAGGAAGACGCCGTGCCACAGGTCCTCGACGCGGTACGTCTGGCCGTCCGCGATGCCGACGGCGCTGCTGCCGGCGCCCATGTCGGCGAAGTGTTCGGGCTCGGCGCGGTAGGTCGCGTCGCGCTCGAACTCCGGCAGCAGGGTGTCGGCGAACAGCATCTTGAGCGTGCTGGCGGGGGCGAGCGGCCAGTGCGAGTTGTGCGCGGCGAGCACGTCGCCGGTCTCGGCGTCGGCCACGATCCACGACCTGGACGTCAGGTCCTCGGGCAGCTCCGGCACGCCGGGACCCTCGCCGACCTGGGTGCCAGGCCGGCCGAGGCGCTCCCCGCCGATGGTGGACATGGCCTCCGGGGGCTCCTCCCGGGTGTCATCCGACTCCTCGTCGGCGCGGGCCGGTGACGCGAGGACGAGGGTGGCGAGGGCGGCACACCCGAACGCGCGAACGGCGATCGTAAAAGAAGACGAGCGATTGAACGGCACATCGTGAATTTACCGTCGCCCGGCCGCGTGGGGACCAGCGGAGCGAGCCAAACCGGTGAGAGGCCGCCGTCAACCGGGGGACGGCCCTCGCCCATACTTGGTCGCGGGGGGTCCTTGATCGGGAGGTTGGCTGGTGGAGCTGGGCTTCGTCGCCGTGGTGTCGGTGCTGGTCGTGCTCATCCACCGGTACCTGTGGGTTCGGCTCGTCCGCGACGTGTCCCGCCCCGGCGGCTGGTACCGGAGGATCGGCACGATCCTGATGTGGGTGCTGCCGACCATCACCATGATCACGGTCGTCGGCGACCGCGTCCTCGACCTCCCCTTCCCACTGGTCCAGGTCCTGGCCTGGCCTGGCAACTACTGGTACGGCTCGCTCCTCTACATCCTCCTCACCCTCGCCCTCGGCGAACTCCTCCGCCTCGTCGCTGGGCGCTGGCCGTCCGGCGCGGAGCGGCCGGCTGCCGGTCCCGGCTCCGCCGGGGCGGTGGCGTCGGCGGACGCCGCGTCGCCCGGCGAAGCCGGGCCGCCGG
>NZ_BAAGPR010000057.1:0-50888 GCF_054783955.1 Streptomyces mayteni
CTGGCCGGAGGCCGGGCAGCGGCAGCGGGGAGAAGGGCGGGCGGGCGGGGAAAACCCCCGGCCGGCCCAAGCGGTCGCGTACTCGGGCCAGTATCTCCGTGAACCGCGCCTCCGCCCCATGCGTCGTCGGCCGGTAGTACCGCTTGCCCTGGATCGCGTCCGGCGCGTACTGCTGCGCGGCGATGCCGCCTGGCACGTCGTGCGGGTACTGGTAGCCCTCGCCGTGGCCCAGCTTGCCGGCGCCGCCGTAGTGGCTGTCCCGCAGGTGGGCCGGCACCGGGCCGGCCAGGCCGGCCCGGACGTCGGCCTGGGCCTCGCCGATGGCGAGGACGGCCGCGTTGGACTTGGGCGCCAGGGCCAGCGCGATCGTGGCGTGGCCGAGGGTGATCGCCGCCTCGGGGAAGCCGATCATGGCCACCGCCTGGGCCGCGGCCACCGCCGTCGGCAGGGCCGTCGGGTCCGCCATGCCGATGTCCTCGCTGGCGGAGATCATCAGCCGCCTGGCGATGAACCTCGGGTCCTCGCCGGCCTCGATCATCCTGGCGAGGTAGTGCAGCGCCGCGTCCACGTCGGAGCCGCGGATGGACTTGATCAGCGCGCTGGCCACGTCGTAGTGCTGGTCGCCGTCCCGGTCGTACGTGACGGCCGCCCGGTCGACCGCGGTCTCCAGCGTGGCCAGGGCGATCTCCGACTCGCCCTTGGCGAGCGCCGCGCCCGCGCCGGCCTCCAGCGCGGTGAGCGCGCGCCGCGCGTCGCCGCCGGCGATCCGGAGCAGCATCTCCTCGGTGTCGGTCGGCAGCACGACGGAGCCCGCCAGGCCGCGCTCGTCGGCCACCGCGCGGCGCAGCAGGCCGCGCAGGTCGTCCTCGGCGAGCGGTTCGAGCGTGAGCAGCAGGGAGCGGGAGAGGAGCGGCGAGATCACCGAGAAGTACGGGTTCTCGGTGGTGGCGGCGATCAGCGTGACCCAGCGGTTCTCCACGGCGGGGAGCAGCGAGTCCTGCTGGGCCTTGCTGAAGCGGTGGATCTCGTCGAGGAAGAGCACGGTGTCCTTGCCGTAGCCCCCTGAGGCGCGCCGCGCGCCGTCGATCACGGTGCGCACCTCCTTGACGCCCGCGGTGATGGCCGACAGCTCGGTGAACCGCTTGTCGGTGGCCTGGCTGACGACGTGGGCCAGCGTGGTCTTGCCGGTGCCGGGGGGACCCCAGAGGATCACCGAGGAGGGCCCGGCGGGGCCGCCGCCGCCCTCGCCGACCAGCCGCCGCAGCGGTGAGCCCGGCCGTAGCAGGTGCTGTTGGCCGACGACTTCGTCGAGCGTGCGGGGACGCATCCGGACGGCCAGCGGACGGCCCGTGGGGTTCCGCTCGGCGCGCTCCTCGGCGGCCGCGGTGAACAGGTCGGCTTCCACGCCCCCGACCCTAAGCCACCCCGCTGACAGTCAGGGTGGCTCAGCTGGTCCAGAAGTCCCACCAGCGGGTCAGGATCAGCATGCCGATGATCCCGACGTGCACCGCGGGCAGCAGCCAGTGGAACTCGTCGAGGGCGTTGCGGACGCCGGCCGGCACCCGCAGGACGCCCTGCCGGACGTTGTGCACCGTCGTGTACCAGAACATGACGATGGTGGCGACCCAGGCCAGGCAGCACCACAGGCACAGCGCGTTGATCTCGTACAGCGACTGGTACTGGAGCCAGGTGCAGAAGCCGACGCCGAAGAGCGTGCCGCCCTGCAGCCCGAGCCAGAACCAGCGCCGGTAGCGGGCGCCGGACAGCAGGCCCACGCCGATGGTGATCACCGAGCCGTAGGCGACGAGGCCCAGCATCGGGTTGGGGAAGCCGAAGGCCGACGCCTGGTCGCTCTCCATGATGCTGCCGCACGAGATCACCGGGTTGAGGCTGCACGCCGGCGTGAAGTTCGGGTCCTCGAGGAGGTGGAACTTGTCCAGGGTGATCACCCAGGACGCCAGCAGCCCCGCGAACCCGGTGACGACGAGCAGCAGCGCGAAGCCGCGCCCCGCGCCGACGCCCTGCCGCTCACCGCTCGGCGCGGCCGGTCGCTCGGTCCGCACCTCATCTACTGCCGAAGCCATATCGCCCATCCGCTCGGTCACGGGTACCGGTCCATTCTGCACCAGTGACGCACCGTGCACCCTCCGCCGTCAACGGACGAAGGGCCCCGGGCGAAGGACCCGGGCGGGGTTCAGCCGAGCCGGCGGACCAGCTCGGCGGCGATCCCGTCCCGCGTCACCGGCTCCTGTTCCCCGCTCTCCAGGTCCTTGAGCTGGACGACGCCCTCGGCCAGGTCCCGCTCGCCGGCCACCACGGCGAACCGGGCGCCGCTGCGGTTGGCGGCCTTCATGGCGGCCTTCACGCCGCGCCCGCCGTAGGCGAAGTCGGCCGCGAGCCCGGCCCGGCGCAACTCGGTGACCAGGCCGAAGAGTTCGCTCCTCGCCTCCTCGCCGAGCGGCACCGCGAAGACCTGGGTGGTCGCGGGCAGCGGCAGCTCGATGCCCTCGGCGCGCAGCGCGAGCACGACCCGGTCCACGCCGACGGCCCAGCCGACCGAGGGCAGCGACGGGCCGCCGATCATCTCGGAGAGGCCGTCGTAGCGCCCGCCGCCGCCGACCCCCGACTGCGCGCCCAGGCCGTCGTAGACGAACTCGAAGGTGGTCCGCGTGTAGTAGTCGAGGCCGCGGACCAGCTTCTCGTCGTCGGTGAAGGCGACGCCCGCGGCGGTCAGCAGCTCGCGCACCCGCTCGTGGTACGCCTTGCACGCCTCGCACAGGTGATCACGCATCATCGGGGCGTCGACGAGTTGACGCTGGACCTCCTGGCGCTTGTCGTCGAGCACCCGCAGCGGGTTGATCTCGATCCTGGCCCTGGTGTCCTCGTCCAGGTCGAGGGCGCGCAGGAACTCCTGGAGCCTGGCCCGGTAGGCGGGGCGGCACTCGCGGTCGCCGAGCGAGTTGAGCAGCAGCCGCACACCGCTCAACCCGAGCGAGCGGTAGGCGTCGGCGGCGAGGATGATCAGCTCGGCGTCGAGCGCCGGGTCCTCGGATCCCAGTGCCTCGGCGCCGACCTGCGAGAAGTGCCGGTAGCGCCCGGCCTGCGGCCGCTCGTAGCGGTAGTAGGAGCCCGAGTACCAGAGCTTGACCGGCAGCCCGCCGGCCCGGTGCAGGTTGGCCTGGAGCGCGGCGCGCAGCACGGAGGCGGTGCCCTCGGGACGCAGTGCGAGCTCGGCGCCGCCCTTGGTGGTGAGGGTGTACATCTCCTTGGTGACGATGTCGGTGGACTCGCCGACACCGCGGGAGAACAGCTCCACGTTCTCGAAGCCCGGCGTCTCGACGTAGCCGTAGCCGGCGCGGCGCAGCGGCGCGGCGAGCGCCTCGCGGACCGCGAGGAAGGTCGCCGAGTCGGGCGGGAGCAGGTCGTAGGTGCCCTTGGGGGCGGAGAAGGTGCTCACAGTGCTGGTGCTCACGGAGTGGTTTCTTCACATTCCTTGTCGCGGGGGCGCCTGCTCGGCGGCCCCGTGGCCAGCGGCCAGCTCCCGCAGGAACGGGTTGCTGGCGCGCTCGCGGCCGATGGTGGTCTGCGGGCCGTGCCCGGACAGCACCACGGTCGAGTCGTCGAGCGGGAGGCAGACACGGGTCAGCGACCGCAGGATCTCGGCGTGGTCACCGCCGGGGAGGTCGGTGCGTCCGATGGAGCCGGCGAACAGCAGGTCGCCCGAGAAGAGGACCGACGGGACGTCGGTGTGCTCGGGCAGCCGGAAGGTCACCGACCCCCTGGTATGGCCCGGGGCGTGCGCGACGGAGAACGAGAGGCCGGCCAGTTCGAGCTCGGCCCCGTCGGTCAGCTCCCGAAGGTCGTCGGGCTCGCCGATGGTGAGGTCGCCGAGCAGCGGCTGGCCGATCCGCATGCCGAGTGCCCTGCCGGGGTCGGTCAGCATGTAGCGGTCCTCGGGGTGCAGCCAGGCCGGCACGTCGTGCGCGCCGCAGACCGGGACGACGGAGGCCACGTGGTCGAGGTGGCCGTGGGTGAGGACGACGGCGACGGGCTTGAGGCGGTGCTTGGCGATGGTCTCCTCGACGCCGGGGGCCGCCAGGTGGCCGGGGTCGACGACGACGCACTCCTCGCCCGCCGCCGGGGCGACCAGATAGCAGTTCGTCCCCCAGGCTCCGGCGGGGAAGCCAGCGATGAGCACGGGCGTCCTTAGGTCGTCGTTACGCGGCTTCGGCTACACGTTGAACCCGATCGCGCGTCGTCGGTGTGCGGGATCAGGTCAGTTCGGGTGCGGGCCGGGTCGGATGCGGGCCCTCCCGAGCCAAGAGCCTACCGGCGTCGGTGCGACGTGGGCGAACCCGTATACGGTACGCCCACGGGTCCAGTCGAGAGCAGGCCGGTTGTGGGAGGAGAGCGCGGTGGTCACCAGGGATCAGCGGCGAAAGCAGCTGGCACGGGCCAAGTTCGAGCGGCAGACGGAGCGCAGGCACGACCGGGCGCGGCGGGGGCGTCGGCGCCGGGTGCTGTTGAGTGCGTTGCTGGTGCTCGTGGTGGCCGGCGGCGGCACGGCGCTCGTGATGCTCAACCGCGACGACGACAGCACGGAGGAGGTGGCGGACGACCAGCCGACCACCGAGCCCACCGCGGAGCCGAGTGACCCGCCGGAGGACCCGTGCGAGGCACCGGCCGAGGGTGAGCCGTCGACCGGCCAGTGGGACGCCGAGCCCGAGATGGCGGTGGACGAGGGGGCGAGCTACGTGATGCGGCTCGCCACCACCTGCGGCGACATCGAGATCACCATGGACGCCGGGGCCGCCCCGCGCACCGTGAACTCGTTCGCCTTCCTGGCCGGCGAGGGCTACCTCGACCACTCGCCGTGCCACCGGCTGGTGACCGAGGGCATCTACGTGCTGCAGTGCGGGGACCCCACCGGCTCGGGGCAGGGCGGTCCCGGGTACACCATCCCGGACGAGAACCTGGACTCCCCCGCGCTGGCCGAGGGCGTCTACCCGGCCGGCACGGTGGCCATGGCCAACACCTACGACGCGTCGACCGACAGCGGGCGCGACTCGGGCGGCAGCCAGTTCTTCCTGGTCTACCAGGACAGCCAGCTGCCCCCTGACTACACCCCCTTCGGCCAGGTGACGGCCGGGATGGACGTGCTGGAGACGATCGCGAGCACCGGTGCCGCGCCGCCGGACCCGACGACCGGCAACACCGCGCCCTATGCGACCGTGGTGGTCGACGAGGCGACGGTGGAACCGGCCGCCGAGGGCTGAGCGGGACGCCCCCCGGGTGCCGGGGGGCAATTTCCGCACGGCAAGGTGCGGACAGCCGGGTGGGGCGTCGCCTATGTTGGCGTTGTGTAGGGTCCCTTCGCCGGTCAGGCGGGCCCGACAGCCGGTTGCACCGGACGAGAACTGTGGACGATGCCGGGGGCGTCACATTCCCCCGCGGGCATCAAACGAGGAGGCGCTGTGAGCAGCGAGCCGTGGGGCCGCGTCGACGAGACGGGGACCGTTTACGTGCGGACGGCCGACGGTGAGAAGGTCGTCGGCTCCTGGCAGGCCGGTTCGCCGGACGAGGCGCTGGCCTATTTCGAGCGCAAGTTCGACGGCCTCGTGGTGGAGATCGAGCTGCTGGAGCGTCGGGTCAAGACGACCGACCTGTCCGCCAAGGACGCGACGACGGCCATCGGTCACCTGCGGGAGCAGGTCGACGCGGGGCACGCGGTCGGCGACCTGGCGTCACTCGGCCGGCGTCTCGACGAGCTGACGGGCGTGGTCGACGCCCGCCGTGAGGAGCGCAAGGCGGCCAGGGCCAGGCAGTCGGAGGAGGCCAGGGGCGCCAAGGAGGCGCTGGTCGCCGAGGCCGAAGAGCTGGCGGCCAGCGAGCAGTGGCGGTCCGCGGGCGAGCGGCTGCGGGGTCTCGTCGACACGTGGAAGGGCCTGCCGAGGCTCGACCGCAAGACGGACGACGAGCTGTGGCACCGCTTCTCCCAGGCGCGGTCCGCCTTCTCGAAGCGGCGGAAGGCGCACTTCGCGGCGCTCGACACGCAGCGCGAGGACACCAGGCGGCGCAAGGAGAAGCTGATCTCCGAGGCCGAGGCGCTCTCCGACTCAACGGACTGGGGCACGACCGCGGCCCGCTACCGCGATCTGATGCGGGAGTGGAAGGCCGCCGGCCGGGCGCAGCGGGACGCGGAGGAGGATCTGTGGGCCAGGTTCCGGGCCGCGCAGGACGTGTTCTTCCAGGCCAGGGGCGCGACGTTCGCCGAGCGTGACGCGGAGCAGCGGGACAACCTGGCCCGCAAGGAGGAGCTGGCGGCCGAGGCCGAGAAGCTGCTTCCGATCACGGACCTGCGGGCCGCCAGGGCCGCGCTGCGGTCGATCGGCGAGCGCTGGGAGGCCATCGGTCACGTGCCGCGCGACGCGAGGCCCGCGATCGAGGGCCGGATGAGCGCGGTGGACCGGGCCGTCTCGGAGGCCGAGGAGGCCGAGTGGCGGCGCACCAACCCGGAGGCGCGGGCGCGGGCCGCCGGCCTCACGGGGCAGCTCCAGGACGCGGTGGACCGACTGCGTGAGCAGGCGGAGAAGGCCAGGGCCGCGGGCAACACGGCCAAGGCCGACAAGCTGGAGCAGGAGCTCGCCGGGCGGCAGGCGCTGCTCGACCAGGCGCTCAAGGGGCTCGCCGAGTTCGGCGGCTGATCGGCACCCGGCACGACGAGGGCGGCCGCCCGGGACTCCTCCCGGGCGGCCGCCCTCGTCGTGGCCCGCGTGGTGCCGCGGGCCGCTCAGCTCCTGCGGGAGGAGGTGACCCGGTAGACGTCGTAGACGCCCTCCACGCCCCGCACCGCCTTCAGCACGTGCCCGAGGTGCTTGGGGTCGCCCATCTCGAAGGTGAACCGGGAGGTGGCCACCCGGTCCCGCGAGGTCTGCACGGCGGCCGACAGGATGTTGACGTGCTGGTCGGAGAGCACCCGCGTCACGTCGGACAGCAGCCGGGACCGGTCGAGCGCCTCGACCTGGATGGCGACCAGGAACACCGAGGACTGGGTGGGCGCCCACTCGACGTCCAGGATCCGCTCGGGCTCCCGGGACAGCGAGTCGACGTTGACGCAGTCGGCGCGGTGCACCGAGACGCCGTTGCCCCGGGTGACGAAGCCGATGATCGGGTCGCCTGGCACGGGGGTGCAGCAGCGGGCGAGCTTGACCCAGAGGTCGTCCACGCCCTTGACCACCACGCCGGGGTCGGCGTTGCTGCGCCGCTTGCTGCGGACGGGCACCGGCGGCGCCGCCTCGGCGATGTCCTCGTTGGCGGCCTCCTCGCCGCCGACCGCCTGGACCAGCTTCTGCACCACGTTGTGCGCCGAGACGTGGCCCTCGCCGATGGCGGCGTAGAGCGAGGAGATGTCCGGGTAGCGCATCTCGTGGGCCAGGGTGACCAGGGCGTCGCCGCTGAGCACGTGCTGGATGGGCAGGTTCTGCTTGCGCACGGCGCGGGCGATGGAGTCCTTGCCGAGCTCGATGGCCTCGTCCCGGCGCTCCCTGGAGAACCAGCCGCGGATCTTGTTCCGCGCCCGCGGCGACTTGACGAAGCCGAGCCAGTCGCGGGACGGCCCGGCGCCGTCGGCCTTGGAGGTGAAGATCTCCACCGTGTCGCCGTTGTCCAGGGTGGACTCCAATGGCACCAGGCGGCCGTTGACCTTGGCCCCTATGGTGCGGTGGCCCACCTCGGTGTGCACCGCGTAGCCGAAGTCCACCGGGGTGGCGCCGGCGGGGAGCGCGATCACGTCGCCCTTGGGCGTGAAGACGAAGACCTCGTTGCGCGACAGGTCGAAGCGCAGCGACTCGAGGAACTCCCCCGGGTCCTCGGTCTCCTTCTGCCAGTCGAGCAGCTGACGCAGCCAGGCCATGTCGTCGACGGTGCTGCGGCCGCCGCGCCGCTCGCCCTTCTTGGGGGCGTCGGAGCGGACCTTGGAGGCGCCGGCGACGGCCTGCTGCTTGTACTTCCAGTGGGCCGCGATGCCGAACTCGGCACGGCGGTGCATGTCGAAGGTGCGGATCTGCAGCTCGACCGGCTTGCCCCCGGGTCCTATGACCGTCGTGTGCAGCGACTGGTACATGTTGAACTTGGGCATCGCGATGTAGTCCTTGAACCGGCCGGGCACCGGGTTCCACCGGGCGTGCACCGTGCCGAGCGCCGCGTAGCAGTCACGGACCGTGTCCACCAGGACCCGGATGCCCACCAGGTCGTAGATCTCGGCGAAGTCCCGGCCGCGCACGATCATCTTCTGGTAGACGCTGTAGTAGTGCTTGGGCCGGCCGGTGACGGTGGCCTTGATCCTGGCCCCCCGCAGGTCGGCCTGGACCTCGTCGATGACGGTGGCCAGGTACTCGTCCCGCTTGGGCGCGCGCTCGGCGACCAGCCGCACGATCTCGTCGTACATCTTGGGGTAGAGGATGGCGAAGGCCAGGTCCTCGAGCTCCCACTTGATGGTGTTCATGCCGAGCCGATGGGCCAGCGGAGCGTAGATCTCCAGCGTCTCGCGGGCCTTCTGCTCCTGCTTCTCGCGCTTGAGGAAGCGCATGGTGCGCATGTTGTGCAGCCGGTCGGCGAGCTTGATCACCAGGACCCTCGGGTCCTTCGCCATGGCCACGACCATCTTGCGGACCGTCTCGGCCTGCGCCGCCTCGCCGAACTTGACCTTGTCGAGCTTGGTGACGCCGTCGACGAGCAGCGCGACCTGGTCGCCGAAGTCGCGCCGCAGGGTGTCGAGGCCGTACTCGGTGTCCTCGACGGTGTCGTGCAGCAGGCCGGCCATCAGCGTCGCCGCGTCCATGCCGAGCTCGGCCAGGATGGTGGTGACGGCCAGCGGGTGGGTGATGTAGGGATCGCCGCTCTTGCGCTTCTGGCCGCGGTGCCAGCGCTCGGCGACCTGGTAGGCGCGCTCGATCTGGCGCAGGGCCGCGGTGTCGGCCTTGGGGTCGTTGGCCCGGACGACGCGGAGCAGCGGTTCGAGCACCGGGTTGTACGGGGTGGAGCGCTGGACGCCCAGCCGGGCGAGCCTGGCCCGCACGCGGTTGGAGGAGCCGGAGCGACCTGAGACGCCGGAGACCGCGGCCGTGGGCTGCGGGGCCGGCGGCTGGGCGCGGGTGTCCGCGCCCTCCCGCCAGCCGAGGGTCGACGGCTGCGAGTTCTTCCGCTGAGCCGAGGTGAGCGGCTGGGCGTCGTCTGGCAAGGGCACTCCTCTGCGGGCCCTTCCCCGCCATGGGCGGCCGGGAAAGGGAACGGTCCTCCTGGGCCCTCAGCGGCCCGAGGCGGAGTCCGGCCGGGTAACGATCGGACTGCCATCGTAACGAGGTCTGGCCGACCGCTCGCGCCGGACAGGCGTACGCGCCCGGGCTCCGCCTTCTCGGCGGGGCCCGGGCGCGTAGCGGTGGAGACTCACACGGTGAGCAGGGCCTGGTAGGGGGCCTCGCCGAGCGCCCCGGTCACCCGGTCGCGGCCGGACAGGAACGTCAGCTCCATCAGCACGGCCAGACCGGCCAGCTGGGCTCCGGTGCGCCGGATCAGGTGGATGGCCGCCTCCGCGGTGCCGCCGGTGGCCAGCACGTCGTCGATGATCAGCACCCGGTCGTCCGGGGTCAGGTCCTCGGCGTGGATCTCCATCTCGGCGGTGCCGTACTCCAGCTCGTAGGACTGGGCCAGCGTGGCGCCCGGCAGCTTGCCGGCCTTGCGGACCGGCACGAAGCCCATGCCGGCCCGGACGGCGACCGGCGCGGCCAGGATGAAGCCGCGAGCCTCGAGACCGACCACCTTGGTGGCGCCCTGGGCCAGGGAGAACGCCGCGAGCTCGTCGGTGAGGGCGGTCAGCGCCTCGGGGTCGGCGAGCAGCGGGGTGATGTCCTTGAAGAGGACCCCTGGCCGCGGGTAGTCGGGCACGTCCCTGATGCGGCTCAGCAGCAGGTCCGCGAGGGCGGGGCGGGAGGAGACCGGCGAGGTCTCGGCCCGCGGGCTCACCGGCGCTTCCCCGAGGGCCTGCCGCGGCCGCGGGAGCGGGCCGCCGGCTGGCGGCGCGGGCCGCGCGGGCCACCGACCCCGGCCGGCGCCGCCGGCTCCTCGTCTACGGGCTCGACCGGCTCGTTCTCAGGCTCGGCGCCGGACGCCACGCCCTCCTCGTCCAGGTGATCCTCGCCCTCGGTGCCCTCGGCACCCTCGGCGCGCTTCGCGCGCCTGGAGAGGACGCGCCGATCCTGGGCCCTGATCTCCGACTCCCGCGACTTGAGGTCGGAGACCAGCGGGGTGGCGATCACGATCGAGGAGTAGGCACCGGCGGTGAGGCCGACGAAGAGCGAGAGGGCGATGTCGTTGAGCATGCCGCCACCCAGCAGGCCACCGCCGATGAAGAGCAGCGCCCCCACCGGGAGCAGCGCGACCACCGAGGTGTTGATGGAGCGCACCAGGGTGCCGTTGAGGCTGCGGTTGGCCAGCTCCGCGTAGGTGTAGCGGGTCTGCCGGGTGAAGTGCTTGGTCTGCTCCTTGAGGCCGTCGAAGACGACGACGGTGTCGTAGAGCGAGTAACCCAGGATGGTGAGCAGGCCGATCACCGTGCCCGGGGTGACCTCGAAGCCGACCAGCGCGTAGACGCCGACCGTGATCGTGAGGTCGTGGACCAGGGCGACGAGCGCCGCCAGGGCCATCCGCCACTCGAAGGCGATGGCGAGGTAGATCACCACCAGCACGAGGAAGATGGCCAGGCCCTGCCACGCCTTGTTGGCGATCTGGTCGCCCCAGCTGGGGCCGATCACCTCGGCGTTGAGGCTGTCGGTCGGGACGCCGAGCTCCTCGGCGAGCGCCTCCCTGGTGGCGTTCGACTGATCGGTGTCCAGGCCGCTGACCTGGATCCGCATCGAGCCGTCGTCGCCCAGGGTCTGCACCAACGCCTGGCTGCCCGACGCCTCCTCCGCCACCTCGCGGGCCTCCTCGACGGAGACCTCGGTGGCCGAGGTGGTGAAGACCGCGCCGCCCTCGAACTCCACGCCCATGTGCAGCCCGCGGATCAACACCCCGGCGAACGCCAGGATGGTGATCAGGACCGAGACGCCGTACCAGATCTTCCGCCTGCCGACGAAGTCGACGCCGATCTCGCCACGGTACAGCCGGGCCCCAAGATCGCCGATCCGTGACATGCTCACGCCTCCTTCACGTCGGGCTGGACGGGGGCCGGACCGCGACGGGCGCCGCGGAGCAGCGGTCGGGCACCGAGCCGCTTGGGATCGAGGCCGGACCACTTGTGCCCGCTGGAGAAGAACTTACGCCGGGCGAGCAGCGTCATCAGCGGCTTGGTGAAGAGGAAGACCACCACCACGTCGAGCAGGGTGGTCAGGCCGAGAGTGAAGGCGAAGCCCTGCACCTTGCCGACCGTGACCACGAAGAGCACGGCAGCGGCGAGGAAGGACACGAAGTCCGAGACCAGGATGGTGCGCCGGGCGCGCGGCCAGGCACGCTCCACCGCCGGCCGCAGGCTGCGGCCCTCCCTGACCTCGTCCCTTATCCGCTCGAAGTACACGATGAACGAGTCGGCGGTGATGCCGATCGCCACGATGGCGCCGCAGACGGCCGGCAGGTTCAGCGCGAAGCCGATGGCCGGGCCGAGGAGCGACATGAGCGTGTAGGTGAGGACGGTGGAGACCAGCAGGCTGGCGACCGCGATCAGCGAGAGACCCCGGTAGTAGACCAGCATGTAGATCACCACGAGGGCGAGGCCGATGCCGCCGGCGATCAGACCGGCATCCAGCTGCTCGCCACCCAGGGTCGGGGAGACCGTGGAGACGCTGGCCTCCTCGAAGCTGAGCGGCAGCGCGCCGTACTTCAGGATGTTGGCCAGGTCCTCGGCGGACTCCTGGCTGAAGCTGCCGGAGATCTCGGCCCGGCCGCCGCCGAGGCGCTCGGAGACGCTGGGCGCGGAGACGACCTCGCCGTCCAGCACGATCGCGAACTGGTTCATCGGCTGGACCTGGGTGGCCAGGTCGGCGGTGACGTCGGCGAACTTGCCGGCGCCCGAGTTGCTGAACTCCATCTGGACGATCCAGCCCTGACCGCGCTGGGTGTCGTAGACGGCGCTCGCGTCGGTGACGTCGGTGCCGGGCACGGCCACCGGGCCGAGGGCGTACTTGGCGTCCTGGTCCGGGTAGCAGGCGACGACCGGGTCCTCGGGGGCGGCCTGCCCGGCCGCCCGGCCGGAGGCCAGCCGCGCCTCGTCGGTGCCGCAGTCCAGCGCGTCGAGCTGCGCCTGCAGCTCGGCGGCCTGCTGCTGCGCGGGATCGGTCGCGGCGTCGCCGGTGTCGCCACCTGTGTCACCCGCGTCGCCACCGGTGTCGCCCTGGTCCGACTCCTCGGTGGTGAAGGACGCGGTGCTCGCGGTGGTGGCGGAGCCGCCCTGGCCGAGCGGGGCGAGGCCCTGGTCGGTGGTGTCGGACTCGGTGCCCGCGTCGCCCTCGGTGCCGGCCGAGTCGCCGGAGTCGGCGGACTCGCCCGAGTCCTGGCCGGCGCCGGAGTCCGCGGTCTCCTCCGAGCCGCCGGTGTCGGCCGAACCCTCGGTGTCCCCGGTGTCACCCGTGTCGCCGGTCTCCCCGGTTCCGCCCGTCTCCCCGGTGTCCTCGGGAAGCGGCTGCGCGGAGGTGGCGCTCAGCACGGGCCGGAAGCCGAGCTCGGCGGTGGTGCCGACCTGCTCCCTGGCCTGCTGCTCGTCGGAGCCCCTGGGGATGTTGACGATGATGTTCCGGTCGCCCTGAGTCTGGACCTCGGCCTCCGACACGCCCAGACCGTTGACCCGCCGCTCGATGATGTTGACGGCGGTGTTCAGGTTGGTCGTGTTGATCGCGTCCTGGTTGTCGCCGTCCGGCACGGCGGAGAGCGTGATGCTCGTGCCGCCGGCGAGGTCGATTCCCAGGCGGGGGGTGGTGTGCCCGGAGGCGAACATCCCTCCGATGAGGCCGCCCATGATCAACACGATCAGGAACAGGGCGCGCCCGGGCCTGCCCTGGGCTGCCCGGGACCCGAGATCCCTCTTCCGCGAGGACCCGAGGTCCTTCTTCGGTGTCGCCACCTTCTCGTCTTCTCTCTGTCCAACGACCGGCGCGATGATCGCCGCGCGGTTCAGCGGATGACTACGGACGGCCCGGTGCCGTCGCCCTCAGCTGTCGGACCTGGAGCCGCGCTCGCCGTCGTCCTTCTTGGGCTCCTCCGCCGCGGACTCGGCCGTGGCGCCCTCCTTGCCCAGCTCCACCCGCTCCTCCCGGTCCTCCCGGTCATCCCGGTCCTCGTCGGCGTCGGCCGAGGTCTCGGTCAGCGAGGAGGCGTCGTCGGGGACGACCGGAGCCTCCTCGTCGATCTCCTCCACGCCGTTCACGATGCGCTCGTACTCCTCGGCGTCCAGGACGGCGCCGATGGCGTTCTTCGCGAACAGGGCGTGCACACCGGGGGTGAGCTCGAGCAGCACGGTGTCGTCACGGACTTCCTTGACCTGGGCATACATGCCGCCGATGGTCCGCACACCAGTGCCCGGTTCCATCGCGTCGCGCATCTCCATGGCCTGACGCTGCCGGTTCTTGGCCGAGCGCGTCATCAGGAACATGACGCCGATGAGCAGAATGAATGGGAAGAGAAACGCGAGATCCACGATGGAGGAATTTCCTTTGTATGACCGCTGCCGCGGCCTCTATTCGGGGGTGGGCACGCCGCCCTCGAAATGGGGACGGCATCGGCGGAGTCTAGGCGAGCTGCACCGGGGGAACAACGCCTCGGATGCTATCGGAGTTCCCACTCGGGAAAATCCACGCCCTCACGTCCCGAACAGTCCCTCTTGTCCGCCCGGGGCCGGCTGCTGGGGCGGTTCCATGCCGAGATGGCGCCAGGCCGCCGGGGTCGCCACCCGCCCCCTCGGGGTGCGCGCGAGCAGGCCCTCCCTGACCAGAAACGGTTCGGCGACCTCCTCCACCGTCTCCCGCTCCTCCCCCACCGCCACGGCCAGCGTGGCCAGGCCGACCGGGCCGCCGCCGAACAGCTTCAGCAGCGCCAGCAGCACCGCCCGGTCCAGGCGGTCGAGGCCGCGCTCGTCCACCTCGTAGACCGCGAGCGCCCGGGTGGCCGCCTCCTTGGTCACCACGCCGTCCGCCCTGACCTGCGCGTAGTCCCTGACCCGGCGCAGCAGCCGGTTGGCGATGCGGGGGGTGCCCCGGGAGCGGCCGGCGATCTCGGCGGCGCCCTCGCCCGTGGTCTCGACGCCGAGCAGCCCGGCCGAGCGGTGCAGCACCCGCTCGAGCTCGGCCGGGGCGTAGAACTCCATGTGTCCTGTGAAGCCGAACCTGTCGCGGAGCGGCGGCGGGAGCAGCCCGGCCCTGGTGGTGGCGCCGACCAGGGTGAAAGGCGGCAGCTCGAGCGGGATGGCGGTGGCTCCCGGGCCCTTGCCGACGATCACGTCGACCCGGAAGTCCTCCATTGCCATGTAGAGCATCTCCTCGGCCGGCCTCGACATCCGGTGGATCTCGTCGAGGAAGAGCACCTCGCCCTCGGTGAGCGAGGAGAGGATGGCGGCGAGGTCACCGGCATGCTGGATGGCGGGGCCCGAGGTGATCCGGATCGGGGCGCCCATCTCGGCGGCGATGATCATGGAGAGCGTGGTCTTGCCGAGCCCGGGGGCGCCGGAGAGCAGCACGTGGTCGGCGGTGGCGCCGCGCGCCCTGGCGGCGCGCAGCACCAGGTCGAGCTGCTCGCGGACCCGGGTCTGGCCGACGAACTCGCCGAGGTCCTTGGGGCGGAGCGCGGCCTCGACGGCCAGGTCGTCGCGGTCGGCGTCGGCGCCGACCAGCCGCTCCTCCCCCACGGCCTCGCCGTGGCCCGTCTCCTCTTCCCAGCTCGGCTGCTGCGGCATGCCGCCCTTCCCTCTCGATGCTTCGGAGCCCGTGCGGTGCGTCATCGGGCGCGGTTGAGGCTCTGCAGCGCGGCGCGCAGCAGCCGGGCCACCGACGGCTGGGCGCCCTCGGCGCCGGCCTCGGCGGCCGGGGCCACCGCCTCGATCGCCTGGTCGGCCTCGCGGGGCGCGTAGCCGAGGCCGACGAGGGCCTGGTGCAGCTGCTCGCGCCAGCCGGCCGCGGTCGAGGCCGCGGCGCTCCGCGGGGCGACGACGGTGCCGAGGGGTTCGCCGAGCCGGTCCTTCAGGTCGAGGAGCAGCTTCTGGGCGCCCTTCTTGCCGATGCCCGGCACGGCGGTCAGCGCCTTCTCGTCGCCGGCGGCGACCGCGCGGCGCAGCGCGTCCGGTGTGTGGACGGCGAGCATGGCCTGGGCGAGCCGGGGGCCGACACCGCTGGCGGTCTGCAGCAGCTCGAAGACGGTGCGCTCGTCCTCGTCGGCGAAGCCGTAGAGGGTGAGCGAGTCCTCCCTGACGACCAGCGAGGTGGCGAGCCTGGCGGGCTCGCCGACCCGCAGCCCGGCCAGCGTGCCGGGGGTGCAGTGGACGGCCATGCCGACGCCGCCGACCTCGACCACGGCGGTGTCCGGGCCGAGGGCGGCGACCTGCCCTGCGACGGAGGCGATCAAGACGGGGTGCCGCCCTTCGGGCTCGACGGGGTGGGGGGCCGGCGGGCCGCCGTGTAGGCCCGCTCGAGGCGCTGCTTGGCCGGGGCGCGCCAGATGTGACAGATGGCGAGGGCCAGCGCGTCGGCGGCGTCGGCCGGCTTGGGCATCGCGCTGAGCCTGAGCAGGCGCACCACCATGGAGCCGACCTGTGCCTTGTCCGCCCGGCCGTTGCCGGTGACCGCAGCCTTGACCTCGCTCGGGGTGTGCAGCGCGACGGGCAGGCCGCGCCGGGCCGCGCAGAGCATGGCGACCGCGCTCGCCTGCGCGGTGCCCATCACGGTGCGGACGTTGTGCTGGCTGAACACCCGCTCGACGGCGACGACTTCGGGCTGGTGCTCGTCCAACCACGCCTCTATGCCCTGCTCGACGAGGACCAGCCGGCGGGCCGTGTCCTCCTCGGCCGAGGTGCGGACCACGCCCACCGCGACCATCCGCAGCGGTCGGCCCGCGGTGCCGTCCACCACGCCAACCCCACAGCGCGTCAGCCCGGGGTCGACCCCAAGTACCCGCACCGGCCCCTCCTCTCGCGATCGCGCACGGCGTGACCCGCCGTGGCCGACCAGCCGCTCAGGAGGCTACCGGGCGCCACTGACAATCGGTGGGAACGGGCGGACCCGTGGCGCCGCACCTCGGCGCCACGGGCCCGCCCGACGGAACTACGCCTCGATGCTGGCCATGATCTCGTCGGCCACGTCGAAGTTGGCGAAGACGTTCTGCACGTCGTCGCTGTCCTCGAGGGCGTCGATCAGCCGGAAGATCTTGCGCGCCCCGTCCTCGTCCAACTCGACCTGCATGGTGGGCAGGAAGCCGGCCTCCGCCGAGTCGTAGTCGATCCCGGCGTCCTGCAGCGCGGAGCGCACCCCCACCAGGTCGCCGGCCTCGCTGACCACCTCGAAGGACTCGCCCAGGTCGTTGACCTCCTCGGCGCCCGCGTCGAGCACGGCGCCGAGCACGTCGTCCTCGCTCAGCCCGCTCTTCGGGACGAGGACCACGCCCTTGCGGTGGAACAGGTAGGAGACGGACCCGGGGTCGGCCATCGATCCGCCGTTACGGGTCATGGCGACCCGGACGTCGGAGGCGGCGCGGTTGCGGTTGTCCGTCAGACACTCGATCAGGACGGCGACACCGTTGGGGCCGTAGCCCTCGTACATGATCGTCTGGTAGTCGGCGCCGCCGGCCTCCAGGCCGGCGCCGCGCTTGACGGCCCGATCGATGTTGGTGTTGGGGACCGAGCTCTTCTTGGCCTTCTGGATGGCGTCGAAGAGGGTGGGGTTACCGTCCGGGTCCGCGCCACCCGTCCGGGCCGCGACCTCGATGTTCTTGATCAGCTTGGCGAACAGCTTGCCACGCTTGGCATCGATCACGGCCTTCTTGTGCTTGGTGGTTGCCCACTTGGAGTGGCCGGACACAGCGCTGCTCCTTCAGAGATGTCACCTGTTCTTCAACCCGACGTGGTGATCCTACCGGCCGTGGTCTACGCCGCCGCCCGCACCATGTCGGCGAACATCGCGTGCACCCGGTGGTCGCCGGTCAGCTCGGGGTGGAAGGCGGTGGCCAGCAGGTGGTCCTGGCGGACGGCCACCGTGCGCCCCTCGAAGGCGGCGATGGACCGGGCGCCGGCCCCCAGGGACTCCACCCAGGGGGCGCGGATGAAGACCCCGTCGACCGGTCCGCCGTCCACCCCGGCCACCTCGACGGCCGCCTCGAAGGACTCGTTCTGCCGCCCGAAAGCGTTACGCCGCACGATCATGTCGATGCCGCCGACGGTCTCCTGGCCCGAGCGCGGGTCGAGGATCTTGTCGGCGAGCATGATCATGCCGGCGCAGGAGCCGTAGGTCGGCATCCCGGCGCGCACCCGGGCGCGCAACGGCTCGAACAGGCCGAAGGCGTCGGCCAGCTTCGAGATGGTGGTGGACTCGCCGCCGGGGATCACCAGGCCGTGGACGGCGGCCAGCTCCTCGGGGCGGCGCACCTGGCGCGCCTCGGCGCCGGCGGCGGCGAGTGCGGCCAGGTGCTCGCGGACGTCGCCCTGGAGGGCCAGGACGCCGATGACCGGGGATGTCACGCGCACGATCCCCCGCTCACCAGCCGCGGGACGCGTAGCGCTCGCCCTCGGGCAGCACGTCGATGTTGATGCCGACCATGGCCTCGCCGAGGCCACGCGAGACGTCGGCGACGACCTTGGGGTCGTCGAAGAAGGTGGTGGCCTTGACGATGGCGGCCGCGCGCTTGGCCGGGTCGCCCGACTTGAAGATGCCGGAGCCGACGAAGACGCCCTCGGCGCCGAGCTGCCGCATCAGCGCGGCGTCGGCCGGGGTGGCCACGCCGCCGGCGGAGAACAGCACGACCGGCAGCTTGCCGAGCTCGGCGACCTCCTTGACCAGCTCGTGGGAGGCGCGCAGCTCCTTGGCGGCGGCGTAGAGCTCGTGGTTGTCCAGGCCCCTGAGGCGGGCGATGTCGCCCTTGATCTGCCGCAGGTGGCGGACGGCCTCGACCACGTTGCCGGTGCCGGCCTCGCCCTTGGAGCGGATCATGGCCGCGCCCTCGGAGATCCGGCGCAGGGCCTCGCCCAGGTTGGTGGCGCCGCAGACGAAGGGGGTGGTGAAGGACCACTTGTCGGTGTGGTTGACCTCGTCGGCCGGGGTCAGCACCTCGGACTCGTCGATGTAGTCGACGCCGAGGGCCTGGAGCACCTGGGCCTCCACGAGGTGCCCGATGCGGGACTTGGCCATCACCGGGATGGAGACGGCCTCGACGATGCCGTCGATCATGTCCGGGTCGGACATCCGGGCCACGCCGCCGTCCTTGCGGATGTCGGCCGGCACCCGCTCCAGGGCCATCACGGCGACGGCGCCGGCGTCCTCGGCGATCCTGGCCTGCTCGGGGGTGACGACGTCCATGATCACGCCGCCCTTGAGCTGCTCGGCCATGCCGCGCTTGACGCGGGCGGTGCCGGTCTCGGGGGTCTGGGCGTTGCTGGGGGACGTGCTCACGGTGGCGACCTCACTCGGGGTTCGGCGGTCGTTCAGGACGGCTGAACGACGGGACGACTGGACTACAGGACGGCTGGACGGCTGGACGGCTGGACGGCTGGACGGCTGGCTGAACCGGGTGGAAACCACCCGATACGACCATCGTAGGCCCGTTCGAACACGAATCCGGCCGGCCGGCGTGTGGAGCCGGGCCACGGCCGCCCATGGAAGTCCAGCGGTGGCCCGGTCGGAAAGGGCCAATCGGCAGCCAGTGGCCTGGAGCGCCGCCCGGCGGTCAGCCCGCTGAGCGATTGGTGAGCGAGGTCGGCGGCTCGTCGTCCATCTCGAACGCCATCGGGAACGCCGCGTGCCCGGCCAGCCGGAACCAGCGGACCGTCCGGTGCCGGCGCACGGCCCGGGCCGCGCGCACCGCGTCGTTGTGGAAGCGCCTGGCCATCGGGACCCGGCGCACCGCGGCGACCAGCTCGTCGACCATGGGCGGCCCGCCGGGGGCGTCCCTGATGGCAAGCACCTGGGCGCTCTCGGCCAGCACCGCCCGCAGCGCCTGGCTGAGTTCGCTCTCGGCGACCTCGCGCTGCTCGTCCTCGGCGAGCCGGGCGGCGTGCGCCGCCTGGTAGAGGACCATCGAGGCGGCCGGGTCGAAGACGCCCGCGGTGGCCAACTCCTGGGCGATGGAGGCGCGGCGCAGCAGCTGCGCGTCGAGCGCGGCGCGGGCGGCGTCGATGCGGGCGTGCAGCCGGTCGAGCCGGCCCGCGGTCCAGCTGAGGTAGACGCCGACCAGCAGCAGCGCCACGGCGATCCAGATGACGGTGGTCACGCCCGGTCACCCTACCGGGCCGCCCGGACGCCCCGGCCGCCGGCCGGCACTCGGGGGCCCCGAGGGCTCAGTCGCGGGCGAAGCCGAGCCGGCCGAGCAGGCCGACGCGCTCGTCGGGGGCGACGGCGCCCGCGCCGTCGGTGACGGTCTCGTAGACCGCCAGGATGTCGGAGCCGACCGTGGACCAGTCGAAGCGCCGCACATGGGTGCTGCCGCGCTCCCGCAGCTCGGCGAGCCGTCCCGGGTCGGCGAGCAGCCGGTTCGCGGTGGCGGCCAGGGCGTCGGCGTCCTCGTTGGGGAAAAGCTCGCCCGCCGCGCCGCCGTCCAGCACCTGGGCGAAGGCGTCGAGGTCGCTGGCGAGCACCGGGGCCGCGGCCGACATGGCCTCGACGAGGATGATGCCGAAGCTCTCGCCGCCGGTGTTGGGCGCCACGTAGAGGTCGACGCTGCGCAGCAGCCGCGCCTTGTCCTCGTCGCTGATCATGCCGAGGAACTCGACCCGGTCCCGCATCCTGACCGGCAGGTCGGCCACGGCCTCCTTCTCGTCGCCGCGCCCCGCCACCAGCAGCCTGGCGTCCGGGTGTTCGGCGAGGATCCCGGGCAGCGCGCGCATCAGCACCGGGAGCCCCTTGCGCGGCTCGTCGATCCGGCCGATGAAGCCGATCGTGCCGCCCTGCCACTCGGCCTTGGGCTCGGCGCCCGCGAAGAACTCGACGTCGACGCCGTTGGGGATGACCACCGCGTCGCCGCCGAGGTGCTCGACCAGGGTGCGCCTGGCGTACTCGCTGACCGCGATCCGGGCGCTGATCTTCTCCAGCGCCGGCTGGAGAATCGGATAGGCGGCGATCATGGCCCGGGAGCGCGGGTTGGAGGTGTGGAAGGTGGCGACGATCGGGCCCCGGGCCGCCCAGCAGGTGAGCAGGGCGAGCGAGGGGGCGGCGGGCTCGTGGATGTGGAGCACGTCGAAGTCGCCCTCGTGCACCCAGCGGCGGACCCGGGCGGCGGACAGGAAGCCGAAGTTGAGCCGGGCCACGGATCCGTTGTACGGCACCGGCACGGCCCGGCCGGCGGAGACGGCGTAGGCGGGCAGCGGGGTCTCGTCGTCGGCCGGCGCGAGCACGGAGACCGTGTGCCCCTGTCTGATCAGGTGCTCGGCCAGGTCCCTGACGTGGAACTGCACCCCGCCCGGGACGTCCCAGGAGTAGGGGCAGACGATGCCGATCCTCATGCCGTTCCCTACGTTCCTTCCCTGGCTTCCGGGCCCTCGCGCGCCTCGACCGGCCGGGCCGCCGGGGGCTCGGTCCCGGCGGTGTCCGCGGTTCCGCCGAGGTCGCTGAGCCACAGGCGTTGGAGCATGTGCCAGTCCTGCGGGTGCGCGGCGATGCCGGCCGCGAACGCGTCGGCCAGGGCCTGGGTCATGACGGCGGTCCTCTGCGCCCTGGTGCCGGTCTCCGGCACCGGGATGTGGGGGTGTATCCGGCCCTTTATCACCGTGGTCTCGTCGTACCACAGGCTGACCGGCAGGAGCAGCGCGCCGGTCTGCTGGGCCAGCAGCGCGGGCCCGGCCGGCATCCGCGCGGTCTCGCCGAAGAAGGAGACCTCGATCCCCGAGGTGGAGAGGTCCCGGTCGGCCACCAGGCACACTATCCCGCCGCCCCGCAGCCGCCTGGCGAGGGTGCCGAAGGAGGCGCCGCCGGTGTGCGGCACGACCTCCATGCCCAGTTTCTCGCGGTAGGCCACGAACCGGTCGAAGAGCCGCTCGGGCTTGAGCCGTTCCGCGACGGTGGCGAACGGCAGGTCGAGCGCGGTGACCAGCCAGGCGCCCGCCAGGTCCCAGTTGGCCATGTGCGGCAGGGCGAGGACGACGCCCCGGCCCTCGGCGAGCGTGTCGGTGGCGCGGTACGTGTCGGCGAGTTCGAAGGAGTCCCTTATCCGGTCCCGGCTCCAGGCCGGCAGCCGGAAGGACTCCGTCCAGTAGCGGAGGTAGCTGCGCATCCCGGCCCGCGACAGCTCCCGCAGCCGCTCCGGGTCGGCGTCCGGCACCACCCGGGCGAGGTTGGCCTCCAACTGCCGCACCCCGGCGCCGCGGCGCCGCCAGGCGGTGTCGGCGACCCGCCGGCCGAGGGCCATGGCGACGGGCTCGGGCAGCCGCTTGACCGCGGTCCATCCGAGCCCGAACGCGGCGTCGATGAGTCGGTCCCTCATGCCTGGCCGCTCCCCGTGGCCTCGGCCGCGGCGGCCGCGTCCGCCTCGGCGGACTCCCGGCGCACCGTGACCACCCGCTGGACGAGGGTGACCAGGCTGCCGCCGGCCACCACCCACAGCGCGATGGGCAGCAGGACCCCGATGTGCGGCACGCCGAAGGACCGTTCGAAGCCGGCGAACCCGGCGAGCACCAGGGTGATCACCAGTCGCTCGGCCCGCTCGACGAGGCCGTTGACCCGCACCGGCAGGCCGATGCTCTCGCCCCGCGCCTTGGTGTAGGAGACGACCTGTCCGCTGGCGAGGCAGAACAGGGTGACGGCGCAGAGCATCAGGTTGTCGCCGTCGCCCGCGTACCAGAGGGCGATGCCGGAGAAGATCGCCGCGTCGGCCAACCGGTCGAGGGTGGAGTCGAGGAAGGCGCCCCACCGGCTCGACGTGCCGATCTGCCGGGCCATGTTGCCGTCGACCATGTCGGAGAAGACGAACGCGGTGATCACGACCGTGCCCCAGAAGAACTCGCCCATGGGGTAGAAGACCAGGGCTCCCGCCATCACTCCCGCGGTGCCGATCAGGGTCACCGCGTCGGGCGTCACCCCCAGCCTGATCAACAGGGCGGCGAACGGCGTGAGGACACGCGTGAAGAATGCACGCGCGTACTTGTTGAGCATGTCCTTCCCTGGGGTCGCACGGGCCGCGCGAAGGAAGGCGGCCACCGGAGGGACCCCATCGTAGCCACGCCGCACACCCGGACGACGACGGGTCCGTTCTCGGGCGGGTGGCGGAACCCGCGTTGGGGACCTCCGGGCGGCCGTCCGCCGTTAGGCTGAACACCATCAGGTGTCACGGGCCCGCGGTGCGGGAACTGCCCTGACGGCGGCTGGAGTTCGAGGACTGGTTCGAGAGCTGGGGGTGCCCCATGTCGGCGCTGGACGACCTCAGGAGAGCGGCGGGGGTGGAGTTCGACTTCGCGCCCGGCGCCCAGGTGCCGCTCTCCGGCACGAGCGGTGGCAGCGGCCTCAGCCACGCCATCGCCTCGGTGGCCTACCGTGACGTGGCCCCCGAGGACATCAAGGTGCCCAACGACGCGGCGAAGGTGAACAAGGGCCGGTTCACACTGCTGGAGCCGAATCTCGGCGAGGCGTTCACCCGCGCCGTCGAGACGCGGATGCTGGCGGACGGCCGCAAGCCGCTGATCCAGTCCTTCGGCGTCGATCCCGGCGTCGTGGTGGAGCACGCGCTCAACGCCAAGCGCGTCCGCCGGCAGCGGGACCGGCAGCTGAGCGCGATCATGATCGGGTTCGGGCTGCTCTTCCTGCCGGGCGTGGCGATCTGGCTCGGCCTCTTCCAACTGCGGCGCACCATCGCCGGCTCGCAGGACCGGCGGGCCGGTTTCTTCGGCGTGCTGGTGCTCGGGCTGCTCGCGGTGCTGATCGCGGTGGCGGTGATCCGCGCCCCGTTCGACGGGGTGCTGCGGATCTACGTGTGGAGCATGCTGCCGGCGCCGATCATCGGCTGGTTCCTCGCCCAACGGATCTGCGAGCGCGCGGCGCAGAACCTGCGCACCCACTGGTCGGCGCAGATCGGCGGCGGTTCGGGCGCCAAGATCCCGGAGGCGGTGCCGCAGAACCCGAACGACGCGGAGGCGGAGCGGATCAGGCTCGGCCTGGCCAAGCTGACGGCCGAGCAGAGCAGCAACATGACGTACTACGCCGGGCCCAAGGGGATACTCGGCATGGGCGTGCGCTGGGGCAGTTGGCAGTTGGCCGAGGAGTTGCGCCCGCGCGACCCGTCGCGGGAGATCGACCCGTTCCGCAGCTGGGACGTGGCCCGCGCCATCGGCGACCAGCTGCGGATGCTGGAGCGTGGCCCGCTGCACACCGGCGGTTTCACCCAGCCGTCCATAACCCACTGGGTGGTGCGGCACGTCGGCGAGGGCGCCGGCGAGGTGTCGCGGCCCGACGGGCCCAACGCCGACGGCTACAGCGTCAGCTCCCTCGAGGTGCAGCGGATCTGCAACGAGTCGCAGTACGACAGCGGCGACCGGCACTACCTGGGCGTGCAGTTCGTGCTGTGGGGCGGTGAACTGGTCGTCACCATGATGATCTCGGTGACGGTGCTGCACCACACGCTGCGGATCGAGGTGACCGGCTACGCGCTCGGTCCGGTGGACGGCTTCTTCCGCAAGGGCCCGGACGCCAAGACCAAGGAGATCACGGACCCGCTGCGGCCCTGGCGGAAGGTGAAGCGGCCGGCGCCGCTCGTCGAGGTGAGCGAGGTGGTCAGGCTCGCCGCGCGGGCGCCGCTGACCTGGTTCCCGGCCCGCCTGGACAAGCTCGGCGGCACCATCGCGTTCCCGGAGCCCTTCGGGCTGCGGCACGTCTGGGCGACCACCCCGTGGAAGCACCGCTTCATGGTGGACGACGTGCTGCGCACCGCGACCCCGGTGCTGCGGGTGGCGCACGCCGCCGCGTTCAAGGTGCTGGCGGAGAACGGTGTGGACATCTCGGCGTTCGACAGCCGCTCGCAGGCGCTGGGCGGTCAGGTGCAGTCGGCCTCCCCCACCAAGGCCGACGAGTACAACATGTGAGGGCGCGTCAGGCGGGCCAGGCCGCGGCGAGCATCCGTCGGGTGTCGGCGAGCAGTTGCGGCAGCACCTTGGTGTGGCCCACCACGGGCATGAAGTTGGCGTCGCCGCCCCATCGGGGCACCACGTGCTGGTGCAGGTGGGGCGCGATGCCGGCGCCGGCGGCCGAGCCCTGGTTCATCCCGATGTTGAAGCCGTGGGCGCCGGAGGCGACCCGGACGGCGGTCATGGCCCGCTTGGTGAGCTCGGCCAGCTCCGCGGTCTCCTCGGCGGTGAGCTCGGTGTAGTCGGCGACGTGCCGGTAGGGCACCACCAGCAGGTGGCCGCCGTTGTAAGGGTAGAGGTTGAGCACCGCGTAGACGGTGTCACCCCGGTTGATGATCAGCCCGTCCTCGTCGCTCTTGCCGGGGATCGCGCAGAAGGGGCAGCCGTCCCCCGCGCCCGGCCCGGTGGGCTTGCCCTCGCCCTGGATATAGGCCATCCGGTGGGGCGTCCACAGCCGCTGGAAGGCGTCCGGCGTCCCGACCCCGATCTGCTGCTCCGGCTCGCTGGTCATGCCGGTCAGCATATGGCGTGTCGAGGGAGCGGCCGGCCCCCGGGGCGGTTCCGGGGGCCGACCGGCGTCACACCTGGACGCGCCGTTCGACGGCGTCGGCGATCTCCCGCAGCGCCTCGGCGCGCGGGATGCCGTTCTTCTGCGAACCGTCGCGGTAGCGGAAGCTGACCGCGCCGTTGGCCATGTCGTCGTCGCCCGCGATCACCATGAAGGGGACCTTGGCCTTCTGGGCGTTGCGGATCTTCTTCTGCATGCGGTCGGCCGACGAGTCGACGTCGACCCGCAGCCCGCGCGCCCTGGCCTCGGCCGCGAACTCCTGGAGGTACGGCACGTGGGTGTCGCCGATCGGGATGCCGACCGCCTGCACAGGCGCCAGCCACGCCGGGAAGGCGCCCGCGTAGTGTTCGAGGAGGACGGCGAAGAACCGCTCGATCGATCCGAACAGCGCGCGGTGGATCATCACTGGCTGCTGCCGGGAGCCGTCGGCCGCGGTGTACTCGAGGCCGAACCGCTTGGGCTGCTGGAAGTCGACCTGGATGGTGGACATCTGCCAGGTGCGGCCGATCGCGTCCTTGGCCTGGACGGAGATCTTCGGCCCGTAGTACGCGGCGCCGCCCGGGTCCATCACCAATTCGAGGCCCTGCTTGCCGGCGGCCTGCCGCAGCACCTCGGTGGCCTCGGCCCACTCCGCTGGCTCGCCGATGAACTTGTCCGAGTCGTCCCTGGTGGACAGCTCGAGGTAGAAGTCGCTCAGGCCGTAGTCGCGGAGCAGGTTGAGCACGAAGGTGAGCAGCCCGTCCAACTCGGCCGGCATCTGCTCCTTGGTGCAGTAGATGTGCGAGTCGTCCTGGGTGAAACCGCGCGCCCTGGTGAGGCCGTGGACCACGCCCGACTTCTCGTAACGGTAGACCGTGCCGAACTCGAAGAGCCGGAGTGGCAATTCCCGATAGGACCGCCCGCGCGCCTTGAAAATCAGGTTGTGCATCGGGCAGTTCATCGCCTTGAGGTAATAGTCCTGTCCTTCGAACTGCATGGGCGGGAACATCGACTCGGCGTAGTTAGGCAGGTGGCCCGAGGTCTCGAAGAGCTTGGCCTTGGTGATGTGCGGCGTGTTGACGAATTCGTATCCGGATTCCTCGTGCCGGCGCCGCGAGTAGTCCTCCATGACCCGGCGGACGACGCCGCCCTTGGGGTGGAAGACGGCGAGGCCCGAGCCGAGTTCCTCGGGAATGGAGAAAAGGTCGAGCTCGGCGCCGAGCCGCCGGTGGTCACGCTTCTCGGCCTCGGCCAGGAATTCCAGGTGGGCCTTCAGCTCGTCCCTGGTCGGCCACGCGGTGCCGTAGATCCGCTGGAGCTGCGGATTGCGCTCGCTGCCCCGCCAGTAGGCGGCGGCGCTACGCATCAGCTTGAAGGCCGGAATGAGCCGGGTGGTCGGCAGGTGCGGCCCGCGGCAGAGGTCCTTCCAGCACAGCTCGCCGGACTTGGGGTCGAGGTTGTCGTAGATGGTGAGCTCGCCGGCGCCGACCTCGGCGGAGGCGCCCTCGGCCGATTCGGCGGCGGCGCCCTTGAGGCCGATCAGCTCCAGCTTGTAGGGCTCGGCGGCCAGTTCAACGCGGGCCTCGTCGTCGCTGACGACGCGGCGGGCGAAGCGCTGCCCCTGCTTCTGGATCTGCTGCATGCGCTTCTCGATGCGGCCCAGGTCGTCGGGGTGGAAGGGCTGGGCCACGTCGAAGTCGTAGTAGAAACCGTCCCTGATGGGCGGGCCGATGCCGAGCCTGGCCTCGGGGAACAGCTCCTGCACGGCCTGGGCCATGACGTGGGCGGTGGAGTGCCGCAGGATGTCGAGGCCGTCGGGCGAGGTGATCTCCACCGGCTCGATCTCGTCGCCCTCGGACAGCGGGTGGGCGAGATCACGCAGTTGACCGCCGAGGCGGACGGCGACGACGGCACGCTCGCCCTCGAAAAGGGCCCCGGCCGTCGTGCCCGCGGTCACCAGGCGTTCTTCCCGCTCGGAATCGCGCTGGATGATCACACGGACATCGGACACCGGACTCTCCTGACTCATCTGGGCTGTGTCTCCGCGGCCCACGGGCCACGGTAACCGCGACGAAGGCCGGCCCGCCTCGACGGCGGACCGGCCTTGCCCGGGGTGGGCGATACTGGGATCGAACCAGTGACCTCTTCGGTGTGAACGAAGCGCTCTCCCGCTGAGCTAATCGCCCCCTGGGGTGTTGTGCCCTGCGGCACGTTCAGAACAATACAGTGCCGTTGACCTCGGTTTCAAACCAGCTTCCCGCCACCCCCGGAACCGGGCCCGGGACGAACTCCCAACCAGGCGCGGAGACCTCGGCGCGCGGCCCGCATCATCAGCGCGTGGTTGGCCACCAGGACCGGCCGCGCGGCCCTCGGGAGCCGCCGCAGCAGCGGGTGGCGCAGCGCGGTCTCCTGCCGGTAGCCGACCCTGGTGCCGGCCACTCCGCCCGCTCCCCCGGCGGCCAGCGTCCACCGCATCCAGCCGTCGAGGTCGCCGGCGAGGCCGACCTCGAGCACGCCGGCCGCGGGGTCGCGGCGGATCGCCACGGCCGTCACGCACAGGTCGACGGGTAACACGGAGCGGAACCGGCAGTGGCCGCTGTCGGGCCCGAGCCGGCGCACCTCGCGGACCTGGGGCCACCACCGCGGATACTCCTCCGGGCGATCGAGCACCGCGTAGACCGCGGCGGGCGCCGCGGCCACCCACCAGGCGGAGCGGAATCGATACCCGCCGGTCTCGTCATCCGGCATCGGACCGTCTCCCGCTATATCGCATTTAGCATTCCTCCATTGGAATGAGATTAAAGGGCGCAATTAGGGCAGAGGGGTTTACAACCGGCGGGTACGTGGCATGTCGATTTGGCCGACGTGCGAATCCCCGAGCGCACACTGAGCGAAAGGCCCTGGCGCTTATGAACACCACGGTCAGCTGCGAGCTGCACCTGCGCCTCGTTGTATCGAGCGAGTCCTCACTACCTGTACCCGCGGGGCTGCGGTATGACACGGCGGACCCCTACGCCGTACACGCGACCTTTCACACCGGAGCCGAAGAAACCGTCGAATGGGTTTTCGCCCGCGATCTCCTCGCCGAGGGGCTCCATCGCCCCACAGGGACCGGCGATGTGCGGGTCTGGCCATCCAGGAGCCACGGTCAGGGCGTCGTGTGCATCGCCCTCAGTTCACCGGAGGGCGAGGCATTGCTCGAAGCCCCGGCCCGGGCTCTCGAATCTTTCCTGAAGCGAACGGACGCCGCCGTTCCGCCAGGCACGGAACATCGTCACTTCGACCTCGATACGGAGCTCTCGCACATTCTGGCGGAGAGCTAGGACCCGCCGGCTTCTCGCGCCATCTGAACTCGGGGCGATGGCGCGGAGCCGGCGATGAGCGACGCGAGGGCGTCGCCGCGGTACCACCGCGGTGACGCCCTCGCGCGCGTCATGGGGCGGGCCAGCCGTTAGAGTCGCGGACACCATCGCCCGCCACCGCCGTCCGGCCTGACCCCGGAGCCGCCTTCCGTGCTGATCGACCACGACGTCAGATGCTCGCTCGACCTCGTCGTCGACCTGCTGAACTCCGCGCCCGAAGGGCGGGCGGACGAACTCGCCGACGTCGCCGGGCTGCGGGCCTTCGTGGCCCGGCACAACATCAGCGACGTCGCGGTCGACACGCTCGTGGCCTCGGACGTGGCCGCCGTGCGGCGGGTGCGGGACCGGTTCGCCGGGGTGTTCGCCGCCCCGACCGAGCGCGCGGCGGCCGAGCTGATCAACACGCTGGTCGCCGCGGCGGGCACCACGCCCCGGCTGACGGACCACGACGGTCACGCCTGGCACGTGCACTACTTCGCGCCAGGCGCCTCGATCGCCGACCACCTGGCCGCCGACTGCGGGATGGCGCTCGGCTTCTTCCTCGTCGCCGGCGAGCGGGAGCGGCTGCGGCGCTGCGAGGCGCCGGACTGCGGGCGGGCCTTCGTCGACCTGTCCCGGAACCGCTCCCGTCGGTACTGCTCGAACCGGACCTGCGGCAACCGCCTGCACGCCGCCGCCTACCGGGCCAGGCGGCGCGACGCCGAGGAGAGCGCGCGCCGGGACCCGCCGGGGTCACAGGAGGAACTGGTCGTGCACCCCCGCGAGGAGTAGCAGCCCACCGATCACGGTGAGGAAGAGCATCAGCGGCGGCTGGGACAGGGCGAAGAGACAGCCGCGGCGCTCCTCGGGGGCGACGGGCGCGCCGGCCTGGCCGGCGGCGGTGGGTCTGACGGTTGGCGCTGAGTCGGGAACGTTTTCCCTGGTGATGTGTTGCATGGCGCCGCGATCATGACCCAGCCGGACGGCCCTTCGCGATCAACGCGCCTTCTTTGCAGGGCCTTTCGGCGATTTTCGCCGCTTCTCCCGGTTCTCTGTGCTATGGCAGCCTCGCGGTATCGCCGCCGTGCCCCCGACCGGTCAGATGCCGTGCTTCTTGAGGATGGCCTCGATGTCCGAGAAGTCCTCGGCTGGCGCCGCGCTCCCCCGGGAGGCGGGCAGCGCGGAGGGGGCGGCGGGCGCCGAGCGGCGTTCCTCCGAGCGGCCCTCGCGGGCGGCGCCGCGCCCGTCGGCCAGCCGGCCCGAGAGGAAGAGCAGCACGGCCAGGGCCAGCACGCCGAAGCCGGCCCAGGCGACCGGGTTGAACGTCATGTTGACCACGAACCGCACCACGCCCGTCATGGCGAGGCCGACCGGCAGCAGCGCCACGGCGGCGGTGCGCAGCGCGAGGGCGTAGCGGCGGCGGCGCGCGATCAGCAGGGATATGCCGAGACCGGCGGCGGATAGAAGGGTGCAGGCAGTACCAATCAGCATCTTTCCATCCTGCCTCGCCCGCGGCCGTGCGGCCATGGTGTCGGCCCCCGGATCAGGGTCATTTCCGGGTGGGAGACTGGGCGCCATGAACGCTGACGACGAGACCAGCAGGGACGGCGGGCCCGAGCCCGTGGTCCTGGACGTGTGGTGCGACCTCCAGTGCCCCGACTGCCACCGGGCCGAATCGGACGTGGCCGCGCTGCGGGAGCGGTTCGGCGCGCGGCTGGAGATCCGGCGGCGCCACTTCCCGCTCAAGGGGCACCAGCACGCGCTGGCCGCCGCCCAGGCCGCCGAGGAGGCGTTCGCGCAGGGCCGCGGCGAGGCGTACTGGACGGCGCTGCTGGCCCGCACCGCGGAGCTCGGCAGGCGTGGGCCCGCGGTGCTCCTCGAGGTGGCGGGCGAGGTCGGCGTCGACGCCGAGGAGGTGGACACCGCACTGATCGACGGCCGGCACCTGCTGGTGGTGGACGCGGACCAGGCGGAGGGGCAGGCGATCGGGGTGACCGGCACCCCGACCTATGTGATCGGCGGCGAGCGGCTCGACGGCGGGCGGAGCCAGGAGGGGCTGCACGCCCGCGTCGCGGAGATCGCCGACTCGCTACTGGCTCAGCGCAGCGGCTTGTAGAGGTGGTGGCGGACGGCCCGGTAGCCGAGCGACTCGTAGAGCCGCAGGGCCGGGGTGTTGTCGGCGTAGACGTTGAGGCCGAGCACCCGGCCGCCGGCCGCGACGACGAGCCGCTCGGCCTCCCCCATCAGTGACCTGCCGTGGCCCCGGCCCCGGTGTTCCTCGGTGACCGCGACGGCGAAGACCCAGTGGTCCACGCCGAGGTCGGCCGGGAGGCCGGCGGCGGCCGCCACCCACAGGGTGCCGACGTCGAGGCCGTCGTGGACGAGCACCCGCAGCCAGGCGTCCTTGGTGGCCGGCCCGTCCGGCAGCCTGGTGGCGTGGGCCCGCTCCGCCGCGGCGACCGCGACCGCCTCGGGAACGGCCCGCGTGGTCAGGCTGCGGATCACCTCCTCGCGGTCGCGGTCGCGCCAGGCCGGGTACTCCTCGTCGGTCAGCGCCCTGGTGGTGGAGCCAGGGGGCAGGGCCGGCGGGCGCTCCCCGAGGGGCTTGACCATGTTGCGGCCGCGCTCGCGGTAGCCGAGGGTGCCGGCGAGCGCCGCGGCGGCGGGCGGCTCGGCCGGCACGGCGACCTCGACGGCGGCGCAGCCCCAGTCGCGCAGCACCTCCTCGGCGGCCAGCGCGGCGACGGTGCCCCGGCCGCGCCGCCGGTCGGCCGCTTCGACCACCAGCCGCTCGACGCGGCCGACGCCGGCGCGCGGCTCGGTGGCGAGCCGCAGCTCACCGGCCCGGCGGCCGTTGACGCGGATCTCGTAGCCGCGGGCCCGGCCGCCGCCCGGGGTGCTCTCCTCGGGCCCGGTGGGGCGCAGCGTGGTGGTCACGGGTCGATGTCCGCGGCCGAGCGCTCCTGGAAGACGCGCATCGCCTTGGCCGTCACGGGCCCTGGCGCGTCGGGCAGTTCGCGCCCGTCGACGCGACGCACGGCCTGCACGTCGCGGGTGCTGGAGGTCAGGAAGATCTCCTCGGCGTCCCGCAGGCAGTCCATGGGCAGCTCGGTCTCGCGGGCGCCGGTCCACTCCACGACCAGGGCGCGGGTGATGCCGGCGAGGCAGCCGGCGGAGAGCGGCGGGGTGTGCGGTTCCCCGTCGAGCACCACGAAGACGTTGGTGCCGGTGCCCTCGCACAGTTGCCCCGCGGTGTTGGCGAACAGGGCCTCGGAGGCGGCCTCCTGGCGAGCGCGGGCGAGCGCGATCACGTTCTCCGCGTAGGAGGTGGTCTTCAGGCCGGCCAGGGCGCCGCGCTCGTTGCGGGTCCACGGCACGGTGATGACGGCCGTGGTGTCGGGGCGGCGCGGCGTCTCGGCGTGGGCGACCACCAGGGTGGGGGTGGCGTCGCCGCGGTCCGAGCCCAGCGGGGAGAGCCCGCCCGTGTAGGTGATGCGGAGCCGGCCCAGGGGCAGCGGCACGGCGTCCAGGACGGCGCGGCAGGCGCGGCGGACCTCGTCCCCGTCGGGCGCCGGCAGGCCGAGCCCGGCGGCGGAGGCGGCGAGGCGGTCCAGGTGGCGGCTGAGCGCGAACGCCCGGCCGTCCTGGGTCTTCAGGGTCTCGAACACGCCGTCGCCGACGGTCAGTCCGTGGTCGAAGACCGAGACCCGCGCGCTGTCGGCGTCACGCAGCTCACCGTCCAGCCAGATCAACGCCATGTGCGCTCCTCTCTCGTGCGATGCCAGGGTGCGGCACTCCCTCAGAAGCTACCCCGAGGAGGCGGGACGCCTTCAGCTCGGTCTCCGCCCATTCACCCTCGGGATCGGAGTCCCAGGTGATGCCGGCGCCGCTGCCGAAGCGCAGCACGGGGCGGCCCGCGTCACGGCGGAGCCAGAAGGTGCGGATGGCGACGGCGAGCTCGCCGGTCCCCCGGTCGGCGTCCACCCAGCCGACGCCGCCGCAGTAGGGGCCGCGCGGGGCGGTCTCCAGGGCGTCGATGACGCGCAGCGCGGTGGACTTGGGGGCGCCGGTCACGGAGCCGGGCGGAAAGGTGGCGGCCAGCAGCTCGGCCCAGCCGGCCCCGGGCGCCAGCCGGCCCCGCACGGTGGAGACCAGGTGGACGAGGCCGGGGTGGCGCTCCACGGCGCACAGCCGGGGGACGGTGACGCTGCCGGGCTCGCAGACCCGACCCAGGTCGTTGCGGACCAGGTCGACGATCATGACGTTCTCCGGATGGTCCTTGGGGAGCAGCTCGTCCGGGGTGCGGGCGGTGCCCTTGATCGGCCCGGACTCGACGACGCGGTCGTGCCGGCGCAGGTAGAGCTCGGGCGAGGCGGTGGCGATCTCCAGGCCGTGGGCCGGCAGCCGGACCGTGCCGGCGTAGGGGGCCGGGTTGCCGCGGGCGAGCCGGGCGGTGAGGGCGTCGATGTCGGCCGCGGGATCGGGCAGCGGCGCGGAGAGCACCCGGCACAGGTTGACCTGGTAGACCTCGCCGGCCGCGATGTGCTCGCGGACGCGGGCCACGCCCGCGGTGTAGGCGGCGCGGTCCAGGGAGCTGCTCCAGTCGGCCGGGTGGGGGCCGTGCCACGGGGGCGGCGTGACGGGTGCCGGGGGCGCCGGGCGGACGTCGTCGAACCGGGCGCAGACCAGCTCTCCTTCGTAGCCGGCGACCACCGCCCACCAGCCGGTGGAGTCCAGGGCGGTCGGGTCGTGGGTGACGTCGCGCAGGCCGGTGGCCAGGAATCCGCCGAGGCGGGCGAGCGGAGCAAGGTCGTACACATGCGCGAGTCTAGGTGGGGGTGCCGCGATACCGAGTTTGAGCTGGCTGACGAATCCGCTAGAGTTCGTGACGTCGCCGGGAGCACGGAAGTGAGGCCGGAGGCGCCAAATGCGGACGTAGCTCAGTTGGTAGAGCACCACCTTGCCAAGGTGGATGTCGCGAGTTCGAGTCTCGTCGTCCGCTCGAAGGGGGCCCGCCCCCATCCGGTGGAGTGGCCGAGAGGCGAGGCAACGGCCTGCAAAGCCGTCTACACGGGTTCAAATCCCGTCTCCACCTCGGACGATTAGCTCAGCGGGAGAGCGCTTCCCTGACACGGAAGAGGTCACTGGTTCAATCCCAGTATCGTCCACTGGATCCGCGAGGATCCACCCGCGCGATTAGCTCAGCGGGAGAGCGCTTCCCTGACACGGAAGAGGTCACTGGTTCAATCCCAGTATCGCGCACCAGGTGTCATTGCGAAGGGCCGGAGAGTCGTCACTCTCCGGCCCTTCGGCGTGTGTCGGTTGGGCGGTGCGGCCCGTTGTCTTGTCCGGGTGGGAAAAAGCGCGGTGCCCGGGCAGCTCCCCAGCTGCCCGGGCACATGTGCCGTCCGCCTACCCCCGTCCCCACGGGGTGTGGTGCCGGTGTCCCCGACCCGGGCCGCTCTCCCGGGCCTGGGGCGCCGCTCAGCGCCCCAGAATGCCGGCTACGGACGACGCCTGTGTGACGACGGCCTCCACGCCGCCGATCACGACGGCGAGCACGAGGGCCAGCGGCAGCACCATGGCCGCCGCGACCAGCGGATGGCGCCGCCCTGCGGGTGGGGCGCTGGGCCGCACCGCGATTCGTGCCATCTCTCGGCTCCCGTCTTCGGATTGGGGCGGCGGGCGGGTGACCTCGGGGGACGAGTTTTGCGCCCGCCGCTTGATCTCCACAGTAGTTGGCGCGGGCGGGCGTGACGTCAACCCGGCGTATTGACCTGGGGGCCTCCCGCAGGATGACTCCGGACCTGCCCGGATACTCCTCAGGGTGGACAAGGGGAGGGAGAGGCCGGGGGTTTTCCCCCAGGGGGGTCCGGAAGGACCGGCTTATCCGCCTCGGCGCGCGGCCTTATCGTCGCTCGGGCCAGGCAGTCCGTAAGCTGTGCGACATCACAAGCACGGGGCAGCGAGGTGGACATGACGATGATGCGGCTCCGACGCGAGGACCCGCGAGTCGTCGGAGCCTTCCGGCTCCACCGGCGGCTGGGCGCCGGCGGCATGGGGGTCGTCTACCTCGGCTCCGACCGGCGCGGGCAGCGGGTGGCGCTCAAGGTCATCAGGCCGGACCTGGCGGAGGACCAGGAGTTCCGCTCCCGGTTCGCCCGCGAGGTGTCGGCGGCACGGCGGATCAGGGGCGGCTGCACGGCCCGGCTGGTGGCCGCGGACCTCGACGCCCAGCGCCCCTGGTTCGCGACCCAGTACGTGCCAGGCCCCTCGCTGCACGACAAGGTGATGTCGGACGGCCCGCTGTCCGCCGCCGAGACGGCGGCGATCGGCGCCGCGCTCGCCGAGGGTCTGGTGGCGGTGCACGAGGCCGGGGTGGTGCACCGGGACCTCAAGCCGTCGAACATCCTGCTCTCGCCCAAGGGCCCCAGGATCATCGACTTCGGCATCGCCTGGTCGACCGGCGCGAGCACGTTGACGCACGTCGGCACGGCGGTCGGCTCCCCCGGCTTCCTGGCGCCCGAGCAGGTGCGGGGGCAGGCGGTGTCGCCCGCGAGCGATGTCTTCTCGCTGGGCGCGACCCTGGCCTACGCCGCGCTCGGCGACTCGCCCTTCGGGCAGGGCAGTTCCGAGGTGATGCTGTACCGGGTGGTGCACGAGGAACCGCAACTGGTCGGGGTTCCGGCGGCGTTGGCGCCGCTGCTGCGGTCGTGCCTGGCGAAGTCGCAGCAGGACCGGCCGAGCACCGTGCAGCTGTCGCTTCGGCTCAAGGAGATCGCCGTCCGGGAGGCGCGCGGCGAGGGACAGCGGGTGCTGACCAGGGCGCCGCAGCAGCGCTCGGCACCCGAGCGGCGGCCCGCCCGCCCCGCGCCCACCAGGCCGGCCGAGCGCCGCCCTTCCGCGCGGCGGGGCGTCGACCGGCGGCTGCTGCGGCAGCGCCTGTTCGTGTTCGTGACCGTGACGCTGCTGGTCGCGCTGGGGATCGCCGCGGCGCAGGGCTGCCAGGGGCCGGTCTAGACCGTCGTTCGGTCGTCCTCGGCTGGATCGCCGGGCACTGCGGTGGTCACCGCGTAGAAGGCGACCGCGGCGGCGGCCGCCACGTTGAGCGAGTCGACGCCGTGCGACATCGGGATCCGCACCCAGGCGTCGGCGGCGGCCAGCGCCCCGGGGGTCAGCCCGGCGCCCTCGGCGCCCAGCATCAGCGCCAGCCGACCGCCGCCGCTCCCCCGCAGCTCGGCGGCGATGTCGACGGCCCTGGCGTCCGGGGTCAGGGCCAGCAGCCGGAAGCCGGCGGCGCGTACCTCGGCCAGGCCGGCCGGCCAGTGGTCGAGGCGGGCGTAGGGGAGCGAGAAGACCGCGCCCATCGAGACCTTGACGGAGCGCCGGTAGAGCGGGTCTGCGCAGTCGGGCGAGAGCAGCACGCCGTCCAGGCCGAGGGCCGCGGCGCCCCGGAACACGGCCCCCACGTTGGTGTGGTCGTTGACGGCCTCAAGGACGGCGAGCCGGCGGGCGCCGGCCAGCAGCTCCGCGGCGGCCGGCAGCGGCCGGCGGCCCATGGCGGCCAGCGCGCCGCGGTGCACGTGGAAGCCGGTCACCCGCTCGGCGAGCTCGGGGCTCACCAGGTAGACCGGCGCGCTGGTGGCGTCGATGACGTCCCTCAGGGCCTCGACCCAACGGGCCGTCAGCAGCAGCGAGCGCATCGGGTAGCCGGCGGCGAGGGCGCGGCGGACGACCTTCTCGCCCTCGGCCATGAACAGGCCCTCGGCCGGCTCCCGGCGGCGGCGCAGGGCGACGTCGGTGAGGTCGGTGTAGTCGACGAGCCTGGGGTCGGCGGGATCGGTGACGGCGATCGGTTCGCTCACGCGCCCGCCACCCGCACCACGTCGCCGACGACGATGACGGCGGGCGGCCGCACGCCCTCCTCGGCGATCCGCGCGGCCAGCGTCTCCAGCGTGGCGTCGACCCGGCGCTGGCCGGCCATGGTGCCCTCCTGGACGACGGCGACCGGGGTGTCGGCCGTTCTGCCGTGCCGGATCAGGGCTTCGGCGATGGCGCCGGCCCACTCGACGGCCATCAGGAGCACCAGGGTGCCGCGCAGCGCGGCCAGCGCCGGCCAGTCGACCAGGGACCTGGGGTCGTCAGGGGCGACGTGCCCGCTGACCACGGTGAACTCGTGGGCGACGCCCCGGTGGGTGACGGGGATGCCGGCGGCGCCTGGCACACTGATGGCGCTGGTGACGCCGGGCACCACGGTGACGGCCACGCCGGCCGCGGCGAGCGCCGCGGCCTCCTCGCCGCCGCGCCCGAAGACATAGGGGTCGCCGCCCTTGAGGCGGACCACGAACCTGCCAGCCCTGGCGTGCTCGACCAGCGCCTCGTTGATGGCCTCCTGGGCCATGGCGCGGCCGTAGGGGATCTTGGCGGCATCCACGACCTCGACGTGCGGCGGGAGTTCGTCCAGCAGCTCGCGGGGGCCGAGGCGGTCGGCGATCACCACGTCGGCCTCGGCGAGCAGCCGGCGGCCGCGCACGGTGATCAGGTCGGGGTCGCCAGGGCCGCCGCCGACCAGCGCCACGCCGGCGGATCGACCGCGGTGCCGGGGCGCGGTCAGCGTGCCGTCCCGCAGCCCCTCGACGACGGCGTCCCTGACGGCGGCCGAGCGCCGCGGGTCCCGGCCGGTGAGCACGGCCACCGTGACCCCGTCGACCCGCCCGGTGGCCGGGGTCCAGGCGGTCGCCGCCTCCGCGTCGTCGCTGCGGACGCACCAGACGCGGCGCTCCTCGGCCTCGGCCGAGGCGGCCGCGTTGACCGCCGGATCGTCGGTGGCGAGCAGCGCGTACCAGACGCCTTCCAGGTCGCCTGGCCGGTAGCCGCGGCGCCGCCAGTCGAGTTCACCGGCCTCGGCCATGGCCTGCACGGCAGGCGTGACCTCCGGGGCGACCAGCACGATGTCGGCGCCGGCGGCGAGCAGGGCGGGCAGCCGGCGCTGGACGACGGTGCCGCCGCCGAGCACCAGCACGCGGCGGCCGGTGAGGCGCAGTCCTACCGGGTAGGCGGGGTGTTCTGACATGGCGGGGTGCGGCTCCTCGGCGCTGGGACGGTGGGCGTCGATGGGCGGGCCGCCCACCACCGCTGCGGCGCTGGAGCGGTCGGCGAACATGCGGGGCCCGGGCCCCCGCCCACCCTAGGGTCTGGTGGGGGCCCGCGCGGGTTCAGCTCTTCTCGGTGACCCCGGCCGCGTCGAAGGTGGCGACCTCGCGCATCGCCCGGGCCGCGCTCTGCACCACCGGGAGCGCGAGCAGGGCGCCGGTGCCCTCGCCGAGCCGCAGGTCGAGATCGACCAGCGGCCGGAGGCCGAGCGCGGTGAGCGCGGCCATGTGTCCCGGCTCGGCGCTGCGGTGGCCCGCGATGCAGACGGAGACCGCCTCGGGGGCGATGGCCCGGGCGGCGAGCGCGGCGGCGCCGGCGCTCACCCCGTCGAGGATCACCGGCACGCGCAGCGAGGCGCCGCCGAGGATCAGGCCGGTGAGGGCGGCGTGCTCCAGGCCGCCCACCGCGGCGAGCACGCCGATCGGGTCGGCCGGGTCCGGCTGGTGGTGCTGGAGCGCGCGGCGCACCACGTCCACCTTGCGGGCGTGCGTCTCGTCGTCGATACCGGTGCCGCGGCCGGTCACCTCGGCCGGCTGGGCGCCGGTGAAGACGGCGATCAGCGCGGCCGCGACGGTGGTGTTGGCGATGCCCATCTCGCCGCTGAGCAGCGCGCGGTTGCCGGCGGCGACCAGGTCACGGGCGGTCTCGATGCCCACCTCGATGGCCCGCAGCGCCTCCTCGCGGCTCATGGCGGGGCCGGTCGTGAGGTCGGCGGTGCCGGCGCGCACCTTGCGCGGCATCAGCCCCGGCCTGGCCGGCAGCTCGCCGCGCACGCCGACGTCGACCACACAGATCTCGGCGCCGACCTGGGTGGCGAACGCGTTGCTGACGGCGCCACCGGCCAGGAAGTTGGCCACCATCTGGGCGGTGACCTCCTGCGGCCAGGGGGTGACCCCCTGGGCGTGCACCCCGTGGTCGCCGGCGAAGATCGCCACCGCGGCGGGCTCGGGCACCGGCGGCGGGCAGCTGCGGGAGAGCCCGCACAGCTGGGCCGAGATGACCTCCAACGCGCCCAGCGCGCCGGCCGGTTTGGTCATCCGCTTCTGGCGCTCCCACGCCTCGCCGAGGGCGTGCGCGTCGAGCGGACGGATCTCGGCGAGGGTCTCGCTGAGCAGGTCGTGCGGCTCGGCGCCGGGCAGCGCGCGGCGGCCGTAGCTCTCCTCGTGCACCACCCAGGAGAGCGGACGGCGTTGGGCGGGGGCGCCCTGGGCCTGATCCGGCTCGGCGGGGAGCGGGTCGACGTAGCCGACGCAGAGGTAGGCGATGATCTCGAGGTGGTCGGGCAGCCCGAGGGCCCGGGTCAGCTCGTGGTCGTCGAGGAAGCCGACGAGGCCGACGCCGAGGCCCTCGGCACGGGCGGCCAGCCACAGGTTCTCGACGGCCAGCGCGGTCGAGTACGGCGCGAGCCCGGGCCGGCCGGCCGGCACCGCCGGCCGCTGGCCGCCGCGGGTCGGGTCGGCGGTGACCACGATGTTGACCGGCGCGTCGACGACGGCCTCGGCGTTCAGCTCGGCGAACTGCCTGGCGCGCGCCCTCGGCAGGGAGGCCGTGTAGGACTCGCGCTGCTGGACGGCGATGTCGTGGACCGTCCGCCGGGTCTCCTCCGACCTGATGATGACGAAGTCCCAGGGCTGCGCCAGGCCGATGCTGGGCGCGGTGTGGGCGGCCTCCAGGACGCGGATCAGCACCTCGTGCGGGATCGGGTCGGCGCGGAACCCGGTGCGGACGTCGCGCCGTTCGCGCATCAGCCGGTGCACGGCCTCGCGCTCGGAATCCGAGTAGGGGGCGCTGTGCGGTGCCTCGGCCGGCGCCTGGCCGGCGGGCTCGGGCTGAGCCTCGGGCGTCTCGGGCGCCGCGGGTGGCGCGGCCGGCGCGGGGCCCTCGACGACGGGCGCGGTCGCCTCGACCTCGACCTCGGGTTCGGGCCCGGGCTCGGCCGGGGCCTCGGGGGCGGGTGCCGCCGCCGGCTCCGGTGCCTGGGGGTCCTCGGCCTCGGCCTCGACCTCGACCGGGGCCGCAACGGGCTGCGCGGGCGCGGGCGCCACGGGGGCCTGCTCGGCTTCCATGACGGGGGCCGCCGGCGCCGGCTCCCGCGGTGCCTCGGCCGGTGCCTGGGCGGCGGGTTCTGGCTCCTCCGCGGCGGGCTGCGGTTCCGCGACGGCCGGCTGCTCGGCCGGCACCGGGTCGGGTTGGGTGGGTGCGGGCGGCACGACGACGGCGACCGGTTGCGGGGGAACAACCGTCTCCGGGGCCGGGGCCGGGGCCGGGGCCGGGGCCGGGGCCGGGGGCTCGGGCGCGGCCTCCTGGGCGGGCGGCTGCGGCGCGGCGGCCACCGGCTCCACCCCGCGGGCCGGCTCCACGACGGCCGGCTGTTCGACCGGTGTCGGGGCGGCCTGGGCCACGGGCTCGGGGGCCGGCTGGGGCTCGGGGGCCACCGGCTCCTGCGGAGCCGCGGCGGCCACGGGAGCCGCGGCGGCCACGGGGGGTGCCTCGACGACCTCGGGGACCGGGGGCACGACATGGGCCACCGGCTGGGCGACCACCGGGGCGGCGGGAACCGGTTCCGCGTGGGGAACCGGTTCCGCGGCGACCGGCTCGGGAACCGGGACCGGCTCGGGAACCGGGACCGGCTCGGGAACCGGGGCCGCCGCGGCGACCGGAGGGGCGATCGGAGTCGGGATCGGGGCCGGCTCGGGCGCCGGCGCGGGCGACTGCCAGGCACCCGGTTGGGCCGGCACCACGCCTGGCGCGCTCACCGGGACGACGCCGTCCAGCGGCGCGGCGGGCGTCGCCCCGTCGGCCGGCACCACCGGCTGCGCCGGCGCGGCCGCCGGCGCGCGGTCGGCGAGCGGCCGCACCGCGACGGCGGGCGTGATGGCCTGCGGCGGCGCGACGACCGCGTCACCCCAGGCGCCGTTCCCACCCGGCATCAGCAGCTCCTCCTCGTCGCCTTCCATGTCCATCGCTTCGTCGGGCTGGCCTGGGAAGGGGTAGGGGGCCGCGGCCACCGGGGCCGCCGGCGGTGCCTGCTCCCCTGGTCCCCCCTCCGGGGTCTGGCCGGTGTCCGTCACGCGTCCACCTCGCCCATCGCACGCGCTCCTTCCCATCCCGGACATGACGGACGAATCATCAAGTCCGGTCGACGGCACAACGATCCACCAGACTACCCGGCATGCGGCGGGCCCCGGCCCGTGGGTGGTCGGCTGGCCCCGGAAGGTCCCGGTTTGTCACCGGGGGGTGGCCGCCCTGCGGCCGGCGAGCAGGAAGGCGACGCTCCGGCCGCTCTCCGTCCAGTGGTCGGCCTCCAGTTCGACGGACTGGAGCAGGGTGCACTCGACCTCGTAGCCGGCGCCGGTCAACACCCGGCCGGCCGCCTCGGCCTGATCCCGGGTCAGGGCGTGGGTGACGATGCGCTGCGGTCGGCGGTCGGCGCAGGCGACGAGCGTCCGGTGGCCGCCGCCCCCGACGCGGATGATGTCGGGTTCCGGCAGGTCCTCCAGGATCTGCGGCGCGACGCCCCGGACGATGTGCAGCTGCACACCGAACCGGCGGGCGGTCGCCTCGGCCAGGGCGCAGGCCTGCGCGTCGCGGTCGACGGCGATCACGGCGGAGCCGAGCCGGGCGGCGTCGATGGCGGCGAGCCCGCCGCCGGCGCCGACGTCCCAGAGCAGGTCGCCGACCCGCGGGCCGAGCGCGGCCAGTTCGAGGGCGCGCAGCCGCGGGCTGCGGCCCGGCCCGGCGTCAGGCGACTCGGGGGCCGGCTGGCCGTAGGCGGCCGGGGCGAGGGCCCAGCCCCTGGGCTGGGTGGCCGCGCCCGGGTCGAGGCCGGCGAGCCAACTCGCGCCGCTCTCCCGGGTGGTGCCACCCCCGCCTATCACGATCACCACGTTGGGGTCGGTCCAGCGGCGCTGGCTGACGGTGTCGGAGGTGAGGACGGAGACCCGCTCCCGGTCGGTGCCGAGGGACTCGCAGATCACGAAGGTGCGGTGGGTCCTGCCGAGGAGCAGGGCGATCTCGGCGGGGCCCGCGCCGGGCGCGGTGAGCACGGCGACCTTGGGGTGGGCGCGGCAGACGTTGACGGCCCGGCGCAGGGTGCGCGGGGTGGCGACGACCACCCGGGCGTCGTCCCAGGGCATGCCGGCCCTGGCGAAGGCGGCGGCCACGGCGGAGACGGCCGGGACGACCTCGACCTCGAGGCCGTGCTCGGGGCCACGGAGCGCCCGCACGACGCCGAAGAAGCCGGGGTCGCCGTCCGCCATGACGACCGCGGAGCCCCGGTGCGCGGCGATGCGGCGGGCGGCGAGGGGAAGGCTGCCGAGCGTGACGCGCTCGGCACGGGCCGGGACTTCCGGGAGAGCCAGGTGCCGGGGGGCGCCGGCCACCAGGGTGGCCGCCTGGAGGGCTGCCCGGGCGGCCGGGTCAAGCGGGGAGCCGTCCCATCCGATCACGGTCACGCGGTCGGCCATGCTCGGCGTGCTCCTGGACTGGTTCGCAGGTGAAGGACGCGCTGAGCCTACCGCGCGCCGACCGGGCCGTGACCGTGCGCGTCCTCCAGGTCCTCGGGCAGCAGTCCCCAGACGATGAGGTCGGTGCGGATGTCGGTCCAACCGCCGTCCTCGGTGCGGGATCGCACTATCAGCGCGTTGCGCAGCACCCCCTCGCTGACGCTGCCGATCTTCTGCGCGACCTGCTGGGACGCGGTGTTGCCTGCCGCGGTGCGGAGTTCGAGGCGTTCGAACTTCTGGTCGCGGAAGAGCCACTGGGCGATGGCCAGCACGGACTCGGCGGCGTAGCCCTCGCCGCGCGCCCAGGGGGCGACGACGTAGCCGACCTCGCTGGTCAGGGTCCCCCAGTTGGTGTTCTTGAGGTGGAGGGAGCCGACGAGCCGGTGGGTGAGCAGTTCGTCGACGGCCAGCACGATGCCCCGCCCCGAGGTGCGCTCCGTGGGCGCGCTGCGGGTGATCCACCGGTGGGCGTCGCCCGGGGTGTAGGGGATGGGGACGGAGGTCCAGGCGGCGGTCAGCTCGTCGTTCATCATGTCGGCGAGCGCGGGGATGTCCGCCTCCTCGAACGGGCGCAGCACCAGCCGGTCGGTGCTGATGGAGACGTCGGGGAAGGTGGATGTCATGGGCCGCTCCATGCCTGGGGTCAGAGGGGACAGCATGCAGTATCACCGGGTCGGGAGACAGCGGCGGGCCCCGGCTGGCTGCCGGGGCCCGGATGTGGGGCTTGGCGGGCCGGGCGGTGGCCCGGCCCGGTGGGTCAGGAGGCCGGGGTGCCGAAGGCCGGGACGACGGACCCGTCGTACTCGTTCTCGATGAACTGCCTGACCTCGTCGGAGTTCAGGAGTTCGGCGAGGGTCTGCACGCGGGGGTCGTCCTCGTTGCCGGCCTTGACCGCCAGGAAGTTGGCGTAGGGGTTGCCGTCCGCCGCCTCCAGGACGAGGGCGTCCTCGGCGGGGGCGAGGTCGGCCTCCAGCGCGTAGTTGCCGTTGATGACGGCGGCGTCGACGTCCTGCAGGGCGCGCGGCAGGGTGGCGGCCTCGAGCTCCTGGAAGCTGATGCCGTGGTCGTCGGCGATGTCGTCGAGGGTGGCCTCGGCGCCGACGCCCTCGTTGAGCTCGATCAGGCCGTTCTCGGCGAGCAGGTGGAGGGCGCGCCCCTCGTTGGTGGCGTCGTTGGGGATGGCCACGGTGGCGCCCGAGCCGAGCTCGTCGGGGTTGGTGACCGAGTCGGAGTAGAGGCCGAGCGGCTCCAGGTGGACGTTGACCACCGGGACGATGTCGGTGCCCTGGTCGGCGTTGAACTGGTCGAGGTAGGGCTTGTGCTGGAAGAAGTTGGCGTCCACCTCGCCGCTCTCCACGGCGGTGTTGGGCAGCACGTAGTCGCTGAACTCCTGGACCTCGAGGTCGAGGCCGGCGTCCTCGGCGAGGTTGTCGCGGACGAACTCCAGGATCTGGGCGTGCGGGACGGGGGTGGCGGCCACGGTGAGCGGGGCGCTGGCGTCGGCCTGTCCCGCGTCGTCGCCGGTGTCCGGGTCGGAGTCGGTGCCGCAGGCGGCGAGGCCGAGCGCGAGGGCGGTGGTGGCGGCGAGGACGATGCCGGTTCTGACGGGGCTTCCGATGGGGGTACGCACGAAAAGTGCCTTTCTTCTTGTGTGACGAGTGTTACCGGTGGTGCGGGTGGTGCGGTGCGCACGGCCGCCGGGCGGGCGGTCGTGCTCAGGTGGAGGCTCGTTCGCGGCGGGAGAGCAGCCGCACGGCGCCGTCGCCGAGCAGCTGGACCGCCGTCACGACGACGACGAGCACGAGGACCGTGACGAGCGTGAAGCCGGTCTCGAAGCGCTGGTAGCCGTAGACCAGGGCGAGCGAGCCGAGCCCGCCGCCGCCGACGGCGCCGGCCATCGCCGAGTAGCCGATGACGGCGATCACGGTGGTGGTCAGGCCGGCGACCAGGGAGGCCAGGGACTGCGGGAGCAGCACCTTGAGGACGACGGTCCAGGTGCCGCCGCCCATGGCGTGGGCGGCCTCGACCAGGCCGTGGTCGACCTCGCGCACGGCGGTCTCGACCAGCCGGGCGAAGAACGGGATGGCGCCGATGGCGAGCGGCACGATGGCGGCCGTGGGGCCGATGGCGGTGCCGATGATGGAGCGGGTGACCGGGATCAGGGCGACCATCAGGATGATGAAAGGCAGCGAGCGGCCGACGTTCACGACGACGCCGATGGCCTTGTTGAGCACGGCGTTCCGCAGCGGCCCGCCGCGGTCGGTGAGGACGAGCAGCACGCCGAGCGGCAGGCCGCCGAGGACGGCGATCAGCGTGGACCAACCGGTCATGTAGAGGGTGTCGATCGTGCCCTGTTCGAGCAGGGGCCGCATCTGGTCCCAGGTCATCAGGCACCCTCTCCGGTGAGTTCGACGGCGGGCGCGCCGGCCGCCGGCCCGGTGGCGGGCGCGGTGGCCCCTGGGAGCTCGACGGTGAGGCCCTGCTCGCGCAGGAAGGCGAGGGGGGCGGCGTTGGCGGCGACGGGTCCCGGCAGCTCGATCCGCATCCGGCCGACCTGGCGGCCGCCGACGGTGTCCATGGCGGCGCCGAGGATGGAGACGTCGAGGCCGTGGCCGCGGGAGAGCTGGGAGATGACGGGGCGGCCCGCGGTCTCGCCGTGGAAGGTGATGTCGACGACGGTGCGGTCGTCGTCGGTGGCGGCGCCGCCGACCGGGAACAGCTCGTGGGCCAGGCGGGAGCCCGGGGTGGCGAGCAGTTCCGAGACCACCCCCGACTCGACGATCCGGCCGGCCTCCATCAGGGCGGCGGAGTCGCAGACGGCCTTGACCACGTCCATCTCGTGGGTGATCAGCAGCACGGTGAGGCCGAGCTGCTGGTTGAGGTCGCGGAGCAGCCTGAGCACGGAGCGGGTGGTCTCGGGGTCGAGGGCCGAGGTGGCCTCGTCGGAGAGCAGCACCTTGGGGTCGCCGGCCAGCGCCCTGGCGATGCCGACGCGCTGCTTCTGGCCGCCGGAGAGCTGGGCCGGGTAGGCGCGGGCCTTGTCGGCGAGGCCGACGAGGTCGAGGAGTTCCAGGGCCTTGGCGGCGCGTTCGCGACGGGTGAGGCGGAGGATCTCCAGGGGCAGCTCGACGTTGCCCTGCACGGTGCGCGAGGACAGCAGGTTGAAGTGCTGGAAGATCATGCCGATCCGGGTGCGCGCCTCGCGCAGCGGCCGGCCGGCGCGGTGCGCCCGGCGGCCGGCGAGGGCGGTGAGGTCCTGCCCGTCCACGGTGACGGTGCCCGAGGTGGGCCGCTCCAGCAGGTTGAGGCAGCGGATGAGGGTGGATTTGCCCGCGCCGCTGCGGCCGATGACGCCGTAGACCTCGCCGGGTCGTACGTGCAGGTCGACGCCGTCGAGGGCGGTGACCTCGCGGCCGCGTGAGCGGTAGACCTTGGTCAGGTCCGAAGTCGTGATCAATGCGATTCCGTCACTGTCGGGCGCCGGGACACGCGGCGGGGCGCGGTCGGGCGCGGGCATGGCCTGGCGCAGGCAGGCCGACTGGGAGCGTCGGGCGGAGGCGGCGTCAGGCGGGGTGAGCGCGGTCGCTTCGGGGCGCGGGGCGGCTCAGGTGGGGGCCCTCAGCGGCGACACATTCGACAGCGCGTGTGACAACGCGCGTGACGCGGACAACGAGCACCGGGCATCGACACTGCCTCGGTCGTCGGGGGACGGTTGCTCGTCGCGGTCATGTGCTCCAGTAAATCAGACGTTCCGTCCGGGTTACGGGGAGTGTCCTGGCGCTGTGGCCAACGCCACGTCGGCGACCGGTCCCGGAGCGTGCCGGGCCCCGCCGACCGGGGGTTTCGCGGTGCCCCGTAGAGTCGGCGCATGCTTACCCCGCTGACGGTCGTGGTCGCCGTGGCCGCGCTGCTGCAGGCCGCGTGGTGCGGGTACGCGGCGTTCCGCGACCAGCCGGTGAAGGACTGGCACTACGCGGGAATGGCCGCGGTGCTGCTGCTCACGCTGGTCCAGCTGGTGGTGGGTCTGGTGGCGCTCGGCGGCGGGGAGCGGCCGGCCGGGGACGGCACGGCGGTGTTCGTCTCGTACCTGGTGATGGTGGTGCTCTGCCTGCCGGTGGTGGCGATCGTCTCGCTCGGGGAGCGCAGCAGATGGGGCTCGGCGACGGTGTCGGCCGGGGCGCTGGTGCTCGCGGTGCTCGAGCTGCGGCTGGCGGACGTGTGGGCGGGAGGCGTCGGTGGTTGAGCGTGGTCTCGGCGTGGTGGGGCGGCCGGATCTGACGCGTGGTCCCGGGCGGCTGCTGGTGACGCTCTACGGGGTGTTCACGGTGGCGGCGGCCTCGCGCTCGGTGTACCAGCTGTCCACGCGCTTCGACGAGGCGCCGCTGGCCTATCTGCTGTCGGCGCTGGCGGCGCTGGTGTACGCGTTCATCACGGTGTCGCTGGTGCGCGGCGGGGAGACGGCCCGGCGGGTGGCGCTGGTGTGCTGCGCGGCGGAGCTGACCGGCGTGCTGGTGGTGGGCACCTGGACGCTGGTCGACTCGGCGGCGTTCCCGGATGCCACGGTGTGGTCGGACTACGGCCTCGGCTATCTGCTGCTGCCGCTGATCCTGCCGGTGACCGGGCTGCTGTGGCTGCGGAAGGCGAACCCGGCCGCCGCCGTCGAGGGTTAGCCGCCCGCGGGCCGTCGAGGGTTAGCCGACCGCGGGCGGTTCCGCCGGTTTCCGCGGTGGGAGGGCGGCCCAGGTCTCGCCGCCGCCCTCCACTCGTCGCGTGGTCCCCGACTCCGTCAGGCCGTGGCGGCCAGGGAGGTCGGGGCCTCCTTCTCCAGCGTGATCAGGCTGAGGTGTCGCGAGACCTCCTCGGTCGCCACCGGGGCGTAGCCGAGCCTGCGGTAGAGGCGCAGGTTGCCGGGCAGGCGCTGGCCGGCGAAGAGCCGGTACCTGGCGGCGTCGCGCTCGGCGGCCAGCCGCTCCTCGACGGCGGCCAGCAGCCGGCCGCCCAGGCCGTGGCGCTGCATCCTGGGGTGCACGATGAGGCGGCCGATGTGCGCGGTCCCGTCCGGGTCGACGGTGCCGCGCACCGAGCCCACGACCTCCTGGCCGAGCCGGGCCACCAGCACGCAGGTGTCCCGTACCTCGGCGCGCACCTCGGTCAGCGTCTCGGTGAGCGGGGCGATGGTGTAGTCCCCGGAGAGCTCGGCTTCGCCCTGGAAGCAGAGGTACTGCAGTTTGAGGATCTGCTCGGCGTCCTGGTCTTTCGCCGCGTCGATCAACACGCTCATGCCCATGTGTGCGTACGCCTCCCAAGCGAGGTGTCGGCCGGCCCGGCGGGGGGTGAGGGTTTCGCGAACGGGCCGGCGATAGCCCTGACGGCGCAGGTCAAATGGACCTGCGCCGTCAGCATTGTGCTAGGGAAACAACGATGGAGGGAATGTGCTGGAGCCAACTACCTTGTGAGATTCCCGACTCGGGCCTCATGATTGCCCGCCATCGGAGTGGGACGGGGTCAGCGGCGGTGGTCGGCGGCGGCCAGCAGGGCCGTGTCGGGGTGGTCCGCGAAGACGCCGTCGATGCCGGTGCGGAAGTAGGTGCGGAGCGCGCCGAAGACGTCGCCGTAGGCGTTGGGGTCGTCGCCGCGGCGGTACTCGGCGGGCAGGAAGCGGTTCTCGTTCCGCAGCGTGTAGGGGTGGACCACGAGTTCGGCCGTGTGGGCCTGGGAGACCAGGCGGGTCGGCTCGGCCAGGCTGCCGTCGGAGCGGCGCGGGATGACCAGGTCGAGGGTGGGGCCGATGCCCTGGGCGTAGCGGGAGATCTCGCGCAGCCCGGACGGGGTGACGAGGTCGGCGACGGTCCGCGGGTCGCCCTTCTGCTGGAGGTCCCAGGGGCGGGAGTCGGCGCTGGAGAGCAGCACCACCCGGGGCGTGTCGACGAGTTCGGCCATCCGCTGCATGCTGGTCGGCTCGAACGACTGCAGCAGCAGTCGGGCGCTGGCCCGGTCACGGCCGTACCGGCGCAGCAGCCTGGCCAGCGGCTGTTCGAGGCCGAGGCCGATGGAGCGGAAGTAGGTGGGGTGCTTGGTCTCGGTGTACAGCCACACCGGCCGGTCGCGCTTCCTGCCCTGCTCGTCGGCCCAGCGCAGCACCTCCTCGAAGGTGGGGACGGTCCACCGGCCGTCGTAGAGCGTGTTGTCGCGGCGCTGGTCGGGGATGCGCTCGGTGGCCCGGAGCGTCTTGAGCTCGGCGAGCGTGAAGTCCTCGGTGAACCAGCCGGTGAGCGACTGGCCGTCCACGGTCTTGGTGGTGCGCCGGTCGGCGAACTCGGGGTGGTCGGCGACGTCGGTGGTGCCGGAGATGTCGTTCTCGTGACGGCAGACCAGGTGGCCGTCCTTGGTGGGCACCAGGTCCTGCTCGACGATGTCGGCGCCCAGGTCCAGGCCGAGTTGGTAGGAGCCCAGGGTGTGCTCGGGGCGGTAGCCGGAGGCGCCGCGGTGCGCGACGACGGTGGGGGTGGGGAGTTCGCCGAGGCCGCCGCGCCCGAGGGCGGCGGCACTCGTGGGGCGCGCGCCCTGGGCGTGCGCCGGGGTGGCGGTGGTGAGCGCCGCGGCGCCGCCGGCGCCGGCCGCCATGGCCGCGCCGAGCAGGGCGCGCCGCCCGAGGCCGTTCGAGTTCGTCGCTTCTGTCGAGTACGTCACGCCTGTCGGCGCCGCGTCTGCCGCCTGCCGAGCTGCCATGGGGCCTCCCTCTGAGTCGCGGCTGATGCTAGGGACGCGGCGTTGTCCGGCCGGGGACCTCCGAGGAAACAGATGACGAAGGCACATCAAAGCTGAGTATCCGTCGTGTGAACCCGGTGCGCGAACCGAGGCGAAGCGCGAGTATCGTCCCGTACGCATGCGGCGGAGCGCATGACCATGAACAAACCGGAGGGGAAGTTGTCCCGATTCGTCCTGATGAAGGCGCTGTTCGGCCCGTTGCTGAGGCTCTTCTTCCGGCCCCGGGTCGAGGGATTGGAGAACGTACCCGCCGAGGGGCCGGTGATCTTGGCCGGCAATCATCTCACGTTCATCGACTCGGTCATCCTCAACCTGGTCAGCAGGCGACAGGTCTTCTTCATCGGCAAGGCGACCTATGTCACGGGCCGGTCCCTCAAGGGGCGGGTGATGGCCTGGTTCTTCACGGCCGTCGGGATGATCCCGGTGGACCGGGACGGCGGGCACGGCGGGGTGGCCGCCCTGATGACCGGCCGCCGGGTGCTCGACGAGGGCAAGGTCTTCGGGATCTACCCGGAGGGCACCCGCTCCCCCGACGGCCGGCTCTACCGGGGCCGCACCGGGATCGCGCGGCTGACCCTGATGACGGACGTGCCGGTGGTGCCGTTCGCCATGATCGGCACGGACCAGGTGCAGCCGGGCGGCAAGGGGCTGCCGCGCGTCGGCCGGGGGCGGCGGATCGCCGTGCGCTTCGGCCAGCCGTTGGACTTCTCCCGCTACGAGGGCATGGACCGCGACCGGTACGTGCTGCGGGCGGTCACCGACGAGGTGATGACCGAGGTCATGCGGCTCTCGGGGCAGGAGTACGTCGACATGTACGCCACCAAGGTGAAGGCGGCCTGAGCCGACCTTCGGCCGGCCGCGCCGCCGCTCGTCACTGCCAGGGCAGCGACGAGCGGTGCCGCCAGTACGCGGCGGGCGGCTCGACGAGCTCGGCCAGGGCGTCCGCCGCCGCCTCGTCGAGTGTGATCCCCGTGGCCGCCAGGTTCCCGGTGAGCTGGTCGACGGTGGCCGCGCCGGACAGCACGACGCCGGCCCAGGGCTGGCGCAGCACGGCGGCCAGCGCCACCGCGTCGGGGCCGGTGCCGACGGCCTCCGCGATCCGCCGCACCGCGGGCGGGGCCGCCTCGCCGGCCAGCCGGCCGTTGGCCATGGCCTCCTTGACGATCACGGTGCGGCCGGCGGCGTGCGCCTCCGCGAGGGCGGGCCCGGCCGAGGTCTCGAGAACGTTGAAGGTGGACTGCACGGTGCCGAACAGCGGCCGGCCGTCCACCTCGACCTCCAGCGCGGCGCGGATCGCCTCGGCCTGCCCCGGGCCGCTGGTGGACAGGCCCACGGTCACGCCGGCCGCGGCGAGCCCGGCCAGCCGGTCGAGCACCGCCGGGTCGGTGAGGGCGGGGCTCTCCGGGGTCACGGAGTGGATCTGGTAGAGGTCCAGGTGCTCGCCGAGCAGGGCCCGGGTCTCCGCGTACTGGCGGTCGAAGGTCGCGGCGCCGTGGTCCTTCACCTCGTGCACCTCGGCATCGGTGCGCCAGCCGGCGGTGTACGTGTAGCCCCACTTGCTGCCGACCACCACGTCGGGCGCGGCGTCGGGGCGGGCCGCCAGCCAGCCGGCCAGGAACTCCTCGGCCCGGCCGTAGGAGCGGGCCGCGTCGAGATAGCGCACGCCGTGCGCGTGGGCCGCGTCCAGCAGCCGGTGGCTGCGCTCCCGCAGCGCCTCCGGGGCCCGGTCGGCGGGGAGGTCGCGGTCCCGGCCGAGATTGATGTAGCCCGGGCGGCCCACGGCGGCCAGGCCGAGGCCGATCCGGGCGGTGTCGGTGGCCTCGGGGTCGAAGCGGGTGAACGCCATGGCACCTCTCGGTCGGGGCACGGGAGCCGGCACCGGGGCGCCGGCTCGGGCTCGGGGTGGTGTGCGGGTCGGGCGCGGCCGCCGGGGCGCGCGGGGGTCTCACGATAGCGGTGGGCTCAGGGCGCGACCTCGGCGGCGTCGTCGTCCAGGGCGGGCTCCTCGGTGCCGGCGTCCACGGTGACTGCCCCCGCTGTGACGGCGCCCACCGTGACTGCCCCGGGTGTGCCGGCCGCCCAGGCCGCGGCGGACAGGGCGTGGGCGACGGACTCCGTGTACGACGCGGCGGCCAGCCAGGCGCGGGCGAACCGGTCGGCGTCGGCGGGCAGCAGCCGACCGAACACGTCACGGCCGCGGTCGGCGGCGGCCAGGCGCAGCTCGGCGAGCAGCTCGGCGCCGGTGGCCAGCACGGCGCGGCGCAGCCGTGGCAGGTCGTCGGCGACCGTGCCCG
>NZ_BAAGPR010000058.1:0-49955 GCF_054783955.1 Streptomyces mayteni
CGTGGCTGCGCCGGTGCCGGCGGGGCCCGGCCGGGCCCTCGGCCGCCTCGCCCGAGGAGCCGGCGGCGCGCGGGCGGCGCGCGGTCGGAGGCGGGACGGGTGGGAGGGTGCCGGCGAGGGGGCCCCATTCGTTGGGGTCGGGAACGCCAGGCGGCAGCGTCTGACGGCGGCGGGGGCCGCCATGGCCGGACTCGCCTGGTTCCTTGGCGCCCGGCCACGCCTTGACGACCCGGGCCGCCAGGACGAAGTCCTTCCGCAGCGGGTGGCCCTCGAAGCTCTCCGGCAGCAGCAGCGGTTCGAGGCCCGGGTGGCCGGGGAAGTCGACGCCGAACATCTCGTGCGTCTCCCGCTCGTGCCACGCCGCGCCCGCGTACACGCCGGTGGCCGTGGCCAGCGCCGGGCCCTCGTGCGGCACGGTGGTGCGGAGCAGCAGCCGCCGCGGCGGGGCGCCGAGGGCGACCACGTGGGCGCAGATCCGGAAGCCGGTGCCGGGCTCGTCCACCGCGCTGAGCCAGTCGAAGAAGGTGCAGCCGAGTTCGTCGCGGGCGGCGGTCAGGGCGTCCGTCCAGGCGGTGGGCGGCACGTCGACCGTCAGCACCTCGTAGGCGAACGAGGCCGTCGCGCCGTCCCCGAAGAGCGCCGTCGGCTCGGCCGGCAGCCAGTCCACCGTCACCGGCGTCCCTCCTCGGGGGCGCTGGGCGCGACGAGGCCGCTGGTGAGCGCCGCCGCCGAGGGGCGCGAGGCGGGCGGCGGCCCGTAGCGCTTCGGCAGCGACTCGGCCGCGATCTTCTCCTGGAGCTTGAGGATGCCCTGGAGCAGCGCCTCGGGGCGCGGCGGGCAGCCGGGGACGTAGACGTCCACCGGGATCAGCTGGTCCACGCCCTTGGTCACCGAGTACGAGTCCCAGTAGGGGCCGCCGCAGTTGGAGCAGGCGCCGAAGGAGATCACGTACTTCGGCTCGGGCATCTGCTCGTAGAGCCGCTTGACCGCCGGCGCCATCTTGTCGGTGACGGTGCCGGAGACGACCATCAGGTCGGCCTGCCGGGGGCCGGGCGCGAACGGGATCACGCCGAGCCGGATGAAGTCGTGCCGCGACATGGACGCCGCGATGAACTCGATCGCGCAGCAGGCCAGGCCGAAGTTGAAGACCCACAGGCTGTAGCGGCGGCCCCAGTTGAGGATCACCTTCATGGGCTTGGGGGCGAGCCGGGACAGCGGGCCCAGCGAGCGCGGAGTCACCTCCCGCGGGGTCGCTCCCCCCGCGGTCACGTCCAGCGGAGTCACGTCCATTCCAGGACGCCCTTCTTCCAGGCGTAGAGCAGGCCGACGGACAGGAAGCCGAGGAAGACGAACATCTCCACGAGCGTGACCCCGCCGTAGCCGTCGGCCGCGAAGATCGTCGCCCACGGGAAGAGGAACACCGAGTCGACGGCGAAGATCACGTACAGGAACGCGTAGACGTAGTAGCGGATCTGGGTGTGCGCCCAGCCCTCGCCGACCGGGTCCACGCCGCACTCGTAGGGGAGCAGCTTCTCCGGGGTGGGCACCGTGGGCCGCAGCAGCCGCCCGGCACCGAAGGCCACGGTGACGAACAGCACGCCGGCCACCGCGACCAGACCGACGACCGTGTAGCCGTGGAAGTAGTCGGGCACGTTCGGGCCTCCGACGACCGGACCGGGGACAGGATGGGGACTGCCGGTGAGTCTAGGGGGTGCCGGGCCGCTTGTGACCACTGCGCCCGGTTCCGTATCGACCGCTGTACCGACCGCGGGGGCGGGCCGTGGTGGGGGTAGCCCCACCAGCGGTGTCGGCCTCACCCCATGGCGACCGTCTTCCCGACCCGGCAGTCTTGGGAACATGACCAGCTCGACCAGCACCGCCAGGGGCGGCGGAGGCGCCGCGGGGGGCGCCGAGAAGCCGCCGCCGCCGCGCCCGGCGCTCGAAGCGCGCACCTGGCGCGAGTGCGGCTATCTGCTGACGAGTTTCCCGCTGGCGCTGGTCACGTTCGTCGGCGTCGTCGTCTGGATCTACGTCGGCGCGCTGCTGTCGCTCACCGTCGTCGGCCTGCCGGTGCTGGCCGCCGGCCTCGCCGGCTGCCGCCGGGTCGCGGCATGGGAACGGGCGCGCGCCAGGGCGCTGCTCGGGTTGCGGGTGGACGAGCCGAGCCCGCTGCCGCGGAGCGAGGAGGCCGGCGCCGTGGGCCGGCTGTGGTCGAGGCTGCGGGATCCGGTGGGCTGGCGGGCGGCGCTGTTCTTCGTGATCAGGCTGCCGGTCGCCACGCTGACCTGCTGGCTCACCGTGATCGCGGGGATCGTCGCCTGGCCGACGCTGCCGTGGCTGGCCCGCTGGTTCAGCAACCTGGACCGGCTGCTGGTGCGCGGGCTGCTGTCGCCCTCGGACAGCCTGGAGCGCCGGATCGCGGAGCTCGAGTCGGGTCGGGCGGCGCTCAGCGACACGGCCAACGCGGACCTGCGGCGGATCGAGCGCGACCTGCACGACGGCGCGCAGGCCAGGCTGGTCGCGCTGGCGATGGGGCTCGGCATGGCGAAGGAGACGATCCTCCGGGATCCGGAGGCCGCGTCCCGACTGGTGGACGAGGCGCACGGCGAGGTCAAGCTGGCGCTCCAGGAGCTCCGCGACCTGGCCCGCGGCATCCATCCGGCGATCCTCACCGACCGCGGCCTGGGTCCCGCGCTCTCCGCGGTGGCGGCGCGCTGCACGGTGCCGGTGGCGGTGAACGTGGAGCTCGACGAGCGGCCGGCCGAGGCGATCGAGGGGATCGCCTACTTCACGGCCTCCGAGCTGCTGCAGAACGTCAGCAAGCACAGCGGCGGGCGCGAGGCGTCGGTCGACGTGTGGCGGGGTGAGGGCCGGCTGATGCTCCAGGTCACCGACGACGGCCACGGCGGCGCCGACCCGACGGCAGGCTCCGGGCTCGCCGGCCTCGCCGACCGGCTCGGCGCCGTCGACGGCCTGCTCGCCGTGCACTCCCCCGCCGGCGGCCCCACCACCGTCACCGCCGAACTGCCCTGGCGCGACCGCACGACGCCAGGACCCGGCGGGCCACGCGCCGGCACCACCCCCACCCCCACCCCCGCGCCCACCACGACCACGCCCACCACCGACAGCCAGTGACCGTCGAGGACCCACGATGAAGACTCTGTTGCGCATGCCGCTCCAGTCCCGCACCTGGCGGGAGGGCCTGCACGCCCTGCTCAACTTCCCGGTGGCCCTGATCGGCTTCCTGATCACGGTCGTCGGCCTCGCCGTCAGCGGCGCCCTGCTCTTCCTGGTGGTGGGCCTCCCGCTGTTGGCGCTCGTGCTGCTGCTGATCCGCCTCTTCGGCCGGTTCGAGCTGATCAGGGCCCGGTACTTCCTTGGCCTCCGGGTGCCCGAGCCCGAGCCGCTGCGGCTCCGCCCCGGCCAGCGCGGCATCGGGGCGTGGATCGGCGCGGTGCTGCGGAGCAACGTGTCGTGGCGGAGCACGGCCTACGCGCTGCTGCACATGTGCTGGGCGCCCTTCACGTTCGGCACGGTGCTCGTCCTGTGGTCCGCCGGCCTGTTCGGGCTCACGTTCCCGCTGTGGGGCTGGACGATCACCCGGTACGGCGGCGAGCCGGGCATCGGCGTCAACGTGGACGGCGAGGGCGGCGGCTGGATCTGGGACAGCCCGTGGGAGTACGCCATGGTGGCCGCGGTGGGCGCGCTGGTGATGGTGGCGGCCGCGCCGCTGATCCGGGGCCTGGCCGTGGTGGACCGGCTGCTGGTGTCGACGCTGCTCGGCCGCTCGGAGGCGGCCGCCCGGATGCTCCAGCTGGAAACGGACCGCTCGGCGGTGGTGGACACCTCGGCCGCCGACCTGCGGCGGATCGAGCGCGACCTGCACGACGGCGCGCAGGCCAGGCTCGTCGCGCTGGCGATGGAGCTCGGCATGGCCAAGGAGAGCATCGCGAGCGACCCGGAGGCCGCGTCCCGGCTGGTGGACGAGGCGCACGGCGAGGTCAAGCTGGCGCTCCAGGAGCTGCGCGACCTGGCCCGCGGCATCCACCCGGCCATCCTCACCGACCGCGGCCTCGGCCCGGCGCTCTCCGCCGTCGCCTCCCGGTGCACGGTGCCGGTGGCGGTGGACGTCGAGCTGCCGAGCCGGCCGGCGCAGGCCATCGAGGGGATCGCCTACTTCACGGCCTCCGAGCTGCTGCAGAACGTCAGCAAGCACAGCGGCGCCACCCGGGCCGGGGTGGACGTGTGGCGGGTCGGCGCGCGGCTGATGCTCCAGGTCACCGACGACGGCCGGGGCGGTGCCGACCCGACGGCCGGCTCCGGGCTCGCCGGCCTCGCCGACCGCCTCGCCGCCGTCGACGGCCTGCTCGCCGTGCACTCCCCCACCGGCGGCCCCACCACCGTCACCGCCGAACTGCCCTGGCGCGACCGCGCTGCGGCTGACGTGCCGGCGAGGTGAGCCCGGCCGGCGGCGCGGGTGAGATGCTGGCCCTCGGCGGGACGCCGCCGAGGGCGAGACGGGTGAGAGCGGGGGAGCGAACGTGCGCGTGGTGATCGCCGAGGACTCGGTGCTGCTGCGGGATGGCCTGACCCGGCTGCTGAACGACCGGGGGCACGAGGTGGTGGCCGGCGTCGGGGACGGCGAGGCGCTGGTCACGGCGGTGCGCGAGCTCGCGGCCGCCGGCTCGCCGCCCGACGTGGTGGTGGCGGACGTGCGGATGCCGCCGACCCACACCGACGAGGGGGTGCGGGCCGCGGTGCGGCTGCGGCAGAGCTTCCCCGAGCTGGGGGTCCTGGTCCTCTCGCAGTATGTGGAGGAGCAGTACGCGACGGAGCTGATCGCCGGTTCGAGCCGGGGCGTCGGCTACCTGCTGAAGGACCGGGTGGCGGACGTCAGCGAGTTCGTGGAGGCGGTGAACCGGGTCGCGACCGGCGGGACCGCGCTCGACCCCGAGGTGGTGGCGCAGTTGCTCGGCCGCAGCCGGAAACAGGATGTGCTGAGTGGGCTCACACCGCGGGAAAGGGAAGTCCTAGGACTAATGGCGGAGGGAAGAACCAACTCCGCGATCGCCGCCCAGCTCGTGGTGAGTCACGGCGCCGTCGAAAAGCACGTGAGCAACATCTTTATGAAGCTCGGCTTGGCGCAGAGTGACACAGATCACCGGAGGGTTCTGGCGGTTCTCACCTATCTGAATTCCTAGCCCTCCTGCCACGCTGGAACCGGGGTTCCGGTGGTGCGCGCCCGAGCGCGCGCCGCCATGTCGCTCAGGGGGGTGGACGTCGCCATGCGAGCGGGCCGGATCGGGTGCCCTCACCTGCTCTTTGATCTGATCCTGATCAGTAAGGTAACCCTCACCCGCGTACCATGGCTGACAAGAGCCGCCTCGAAGGAGGGCTACAGCAGTGACCACTGAGGTCGACCAGGACAGCCGGGACACGAAGGCCGTCAGGCGTGTTGACCGGGTAATCATCCGCTTCGCGGGGGATTCGGGCGACGGAATGCAGCTCACGGGGGACCGATTCACCTCGGAGACCGCGTCGCTGGGTAATGATCTGTCCACCCTGCCGAACTTTCCCGCCGAAATCCGGGCCCCGGCCGGCACCCTCCCCGGCGTCTCCTCCTTCCAGGTGCACTTCGCCGACCACGACATCCTCACCCCGGGTGACGCGCCGAACGTGCTGGTCGCGATGAACCCGGCCGCCCTCAAGGCGAACCTGGCGGACGTGCCGCGCGGTGGCGAGATCATCGTCAACACCGACGAGTTCAACTCGCGGGCGCTGGCCAAGGTCGGTTACGCCGGCAACCCGCTGGAGGACGGCTCGCTCGACGGGTACCACGTCCACCCGGTGCCGCTGACGGCGCTGACCGTCGAGGCGCTGAAGGGCTTCGACCTCACCCGCAAGGAGGCCGGCCGCTCGAAGAACATGTTCGCGCTCGGTCTGCTCTCCTGGATGTACCACCGGCCCACCGAGGGCACCGAGGCGTTCCTGCGCACCAAGTTCGCCAAGCGCCCGGAGATCGCCGAGGCCAACCTGACGGCGTTCCGCGCCGGTTGGAACTTCGGCGAGACCACCGAGGACTTCGCCGTCTCCTACGAGGTGGCCCCGGCCACCAGCGCGTTCCCGGCCGGCACCTACCGGAACATGTCGGGCAACCTGGCCCTGGCCTACGGCCTGGTCGCCGCCTCGCAGCGGGCCGACCTGCCGCTGTTCCTCGGCTCCTACCCGATCACCCCGGCCTCGGACGTGCTGCACGAGCTGTCGAAGCACAAGAACTTCGGCGTGCGCACCTTCCAGGCCGAGGACGAGATCGCCGGCATCGGCGCCGCGTTGGGCGCCGCGTTCGGCGGTTCGCTCGGCGTGACCACCACCTCGGGCCCCGGCGTCGCCCTGAAGTCGGAGACCATCGGCCTCGCCGTCTCGCTCGAACTGCCGCTGCTGATCATCGACATCCAGCGCGGCGGGCCCTCCACCGGCCTGCCGACCAAGACCGAACAGGCCGACCTGCTCCAGGCGATGTACGGGCGCAACGGCGAGGCCCCGGTGCCGATCGTCGCGCCGGCCACGCCGGGCGAGTGCTTCACCGCCGCGCTGGACGCGGCGCGGATCGCGCTGACCTACCGCACCCCGGTCTTCCTGCTCTCCGACGGCTACCTGGCCAACGGCTCGGAGCCCTGGCGGGTCCCCGAGGTCGACGAACTCCCCGACCTGCGGGTGCAGTTCACCACGGCGCCAAACCACGAGCTGGCCGACGGCACCGAGGTCTTCTGGCCCTACAAGCGGGACCCCCAGACCCTCGCCAGGCCGTGGGCGGTGCCCGGCACCCCCGGCCTCGAACACCGCATCGGCGGCATCGAGAAGCAGGACGGCACGGGCAACATCTCCTACGACCCGGCCAACCACGAGCACATGGTGCGGATCCGGCAGGCCAAGACCGACGGCGTCAGCGTGCCGGACGTCGAGGTCGACGACCCGAGCGGCGAGGCCAGGACGCTGGTCCTCGGCTGGGGCTCGACGTACGGCCCGATCACCGCCGCCGTCCGTCGGATCCGCCGCGCCGGCGGCCGGATCGCCCAGACGCACGTGCGCCACCTCAATCCGCTCCCCGCCAATCTCGGGGACGTGCTGCGCTCCTACGACCGGGTGCTCTGCCCGGAGATGAACCTCGGCCAGCTCGCCGTCCTGCTGCGCGCGAGGTATCTGGTGGACGTCCAGTCCATCACGCAGGTCACCGGCCTCCCGTTCAAGGCCGAGCAGCTCGCATCCGCTTTCAAGGAGGCCGCTCCCGATGCCCGCTGACGCCACCGCCCAGGCCGACGCCCCGGCCCAGGGCCGCACCGCGCTCGCGCTGGTGCCGCGCACCGAGGCCCGTCAGACCGCCAAGGACTTCAAGTCGGACCAGGAGGTCCGCTGGTGCCCCGGCTGCGGCGACTACGCGGTGCTGGCCGCCGTGCAGGGCTTCATGCCTGAGCTCGGCCTGGCCAGGGAGAACATCGTCTTCGTCTCCGGCATCGGTTGCTCGTCCCGCTTCCCGTACTACATGAACACCTACGGGATGCACTCCATCCACGGCCGCGCCCCGGCGATCGCCACCGGCCTGGCCGCGGCCCGCCGCGACCTGTCGGTCTGGGTCGTCACCGGCGACGGGGACGCGCTCTCCATCGGCGGCAACCACCTGATCCACGCGCTGCGGCGCAACGTGAACCTGAAGATCCTGCTGTTCAACAACCGGATCTACGGGCTCACCAAGGGCCAGTACTCGCCGACCTCCGAGCCAGGCAAGATCACCAAGTCCACGCCGATGGGCTCGCTCGACACCCCGTTCAACCCGGTGTCGCTGGCGCTCGGCGCCGAGGCGTCGTTCGTCGCGCGCACCATCGACTCGGACCGCAAGCACCTGACGAGCGTGCTGCGCGCCGCCGCCGACCACCGCGGCTCGGCGCTGGTGGAGATCTACCAGAACTGCAACATCTTCAACGACGGCGCGTTCGAGGCGCTGAAGGACAAGCAGCGGGCCCTGGAGGCGGTGATCCGGCTGGAGCACGGCGAGCCGATCCGCTTCGGCCTCCCCGCCGAGGACGGCCTCGGCAGCCAGGGCGTGGTCCGCGACCAGGCCACCGGCGAGCTGCGCGTGGTGGACGTGGCGGAGGTCGGCACCGACGCCGTGCTCACGCACGACGCGCACGCCGCCACCCCGGTCACCGCCTTCGCGCTTTCCCGGCTCGCCGACCCGCACACGCTGCACCGCACCCCGATCGGCGTCCTCCGCTCCGTCGAGCGGCCGGCCTACGAGGACCTGATGGCCGAGCAGTTGGAGCGGGCGGTGGAGTCGCGCGGCAAGGGCGACCTGGGGCAGCTGCTCACGGGCAACGACACCTGGACCGTCGCCGGCTGACGTCCCGCACCTCCCGGCGTCAGGACCGTCACGCGGATACGGGAATGACAACCGCCACGCCGGGCGCTACCTTCGTGGTGGCGTTCGGACGTGGCGGCGGGAGACACGGTGGCAGCGGGCAGTGCGGGAAGCCGGTCGGGGTTGCTCCTCGGCCTCGGCGCGTTCGGTCTCTGGGGGTTGTTGCCGCTCTACTGGCGGCAGTTGGACTCCGCCGGCGCCTCCGAGGTGCTGGCCCACCGGATGCTCTGGTCGCTGCCCACGGCGCTGGTGCTGCTGGTCGCCGTCCGCAACTGGTCCTGGATCCGGCCGCTGCTGCGCGACCCGCGGCGGCTCGCGCTCCTCGCCGTCTCCGCCACGCTGATCTCCGGCAACTGGTACCTGTTCATCTGGGCGGTGGCCGACGGCCGGGTGCTCGAGGCGTCCCTCGGGTACTTCATCAACCCGCTGCTGACCATCGCCATCGGCGTGCTGGTGCTGCGCGAGCGGATGCGGCGCGCCCAGTGGGTGGCCGTCGGCGTCGGCGGGCTCGCGGTGCTGGTGATGAGCGTCGCCTACGGCCAGATCCCCTGGGTCTCCCTGGCCCTCAGCGTCAGCTTCGCCCTCTACGGCCTGGTCAAGAAGAAGACCGGGCTCGACGGCCTCGAGGGCTTCACCGCCGACTCGGCGCTCCAGTTCCTGCCGGCCCTGGTCTTCGTGCTGGCCCTCGCCGGCCGCGGCGACTCGACCTTCACGACAGAGGGCGGCGCGCACACCACGCTGCTGGTCGTCAGCGGTCTGGCCACCGCGCTGCCGCTGATCTTCTTCGGCGGCGCGGCCGTCCGGCTGCCGCTGTCCACGCTGGGCATGATGCAGTACCTGGCCCCCTCCACGATGTTCCTGCTCGGCGTGCTCGCCTTCGACGAGGAGATGCCGCCCGAGCGCTGGGTCGGCTTCGGGCTGGTCTGGGCGGCGCTGACGATCCTCACCTGGGACGCCCTGCGGAACGTCCGCCGCAACCGCCGCACGGTGGCCCGCCATGTGCCGGCCGACGCCGCCGCGGAACCGGCCCCGGTGCGGGATGCCTGAGCCGACCACCCTCGCCTGGGTGGCCCACCACCTGTCCCCCGGCGAGCACATCACGGCCACCGGGCCGCTGCGCGGCGGCTGGACCTCCCGCATCACCTCGCTGACCACCTCGACCGGCCGCGACCTGGTCCTCCGCTCGTTCCTCTCCCCGTTCTTCCGCCACCACGCGCCCGGGCTGCTGACCCGCGAGGCGGCCGTGCTGACGCTGCTGCGCGACACCGCGATCCCCACGGCACGACTGCTCGCCGTCGACCCGACGGGCGAGCACTGCGCCGCGCCCTCCCTGCTGATGACCCGGCTGCCGGGCACCGTCCGGCTGGCCGAGGACACCGGCGAGGCCCTGGCCGCGCTGCTCGTTCGCGTGCACCGGGTGGCCCCCGCCGATCGCCCCCGCCCCTACCAGGCGTGGACGGCCCCCGACCGCGTCGCCCTCCCGCCGGACACCACCCGGCCGAAGCTGTGGCGGCAGACGGTGGACACCATCCGCCGCGAGCCGCCGCCCTTCACCGGCCGCTTCCTGCACCGCGACTTCCACCCCGGCAACGTGCTCTTCACCGGTGAAGCGACCACCGGCGAGGCGATCACCGGCGTCGTGGACTGGGTGGAGACTTCCTGGGGCCCGACCGACCTCGACGTGGCGCACTGCGCCACCGCGCTGGCCCTGCTCCACGGCCCGGAGGCCGGGCTCCGCCTCGCCGACCACTACACCGCCGCCGGTGGCGAGTTGACCGCGGAGCCGGGCGACCACCTCTACTGGCGGCTGCTCGACGCCCTGGCCTTCGCGCCGGACGCCGAGAAGGTGGCCGGACCCTGGCGGGACCTCGGCCGGACCGACCTCACGCCTGGGCTCCTGACCCACCGCCTGGAGGACTACCTGGCCGCCCTCCTCGACCGCTACGCGTAGTACCGACCACCCCGCCTACCGGGAGAACGCCTCCGGCAGCTCGAACTCCCCGTCCTGCCAGGGCAGCTCCGCGCCCCACTCCGGGCCGAAGCCGGATATCAGGCCGCTCAGCCCGGACTCGGGGTCGATCTCCACCACCTCGGCGCCGCTCGGCGGCGTGAAGTCGAAGACGGAGCCGGCCGGCTGGCCGTAGTCGATCTGGGAGAACGCGACGTCCAGCGAGCCGCGCTCGCTCTGCACGGAGACGGCCAGCGGCACGCCCGTCTCGCTGTCCACCGAGATCCGGGCCTGGGAGATCTCGCTCGCCTCTCCCGCCTCGCCCGCCGGCACCACCGTCACCTGGTAGGCGCTGCGGCCGGCCACCCGGGCCGTGCCGCCCACGGTGATCTCCGCGTGCTCCCCGGCCTCGGCAAGCAGCCGCTCGGCCGCCTGCTGCGGCGTGAGGTCGCCGAACGGCGCCTCCTCGGGGGCCGCCTCCACGCCGGCCTCCGCCGGCGCCGTGGCGTGCAGCACCGTGTCGCCGGCGCTGTCGTACGCCCAGAGGTCGTCCCCGTTGTGGATGAGCGCGAACTCGTCCGAGCCGTCGACCAGGGCCACCCGCTGCCGCTCGGGGCCGTCCATCGCGACCCGCAGCGTGCCGTCGCCCGTGGCGAGCCCGGCGAGCGCGCCGGCCGACCCGCCAAGCGCCCCGTCCAACACGCCGTCCAGCGCGGGCCCGAGATCCGGCAGGCCCAGATCGGCCTCGACCCGGACCGTGCCCGAGAGCTGCTCCGTGTCCGACTGGACGACCCTGACGACCAGTTCCTCGGCGGTGATGTCCGGCAGCTCGGGGCCGCCGTCGCTCGCGATCGCGGGCCAGACGCCGGCCCCGATCGCGGCCACCCCCGCCACCACCACGGTCGGCACGGCGGCTCGACGAACGCTCCTGTGCAATGCCATCAGATGCCCCTCCAGTCGGCACTTCCCACCCGGCACCATCAATTGCAACAGGCTGGGGCCATTCAGGCATCCACCGACGGGAGTCATTCGCCTACTACCAGAGGATGACCGAACGAAGGTGTACGCGGCCCGATCCCGTAGGGGTTCTACCCGGGTCCCGGCCGGGGGGAACAGCGGAGAAGGGACGGAGGGAGGGGACGGAGGGGACGGACGGAGGGGAGGGGCTTACGTCGTGCGGTCGGCCACCGCGTCGCAGAGTTCGGCGAGCGCCGCCCTGGCCGGCCCTTCCGGCAGCGGGTCGAGCGTCCTGCGCGCCTGCTCGGCGAAGGACAGCGCGTCCTCTCTGGCCCGCTCCAGGGCCGGATGGGCCCGCAGCCCGGCCAGCGCGTCGGCGTGCCTGGCGTCGTCCGTCAGGTCGCCGTCGAGCAGTTCGCACAGCTCGCGGTCGGCCGGGGAGCCGCCCTCCCTGGCCATCTCCCGCAGCCTGAGCACCGGCAGGGTGGGGACACCCTCCCGCAGGTCGGTGCCCGGTGTCTTGCCCGACTCGGTGCCGTCGCTCGCGATGTCGAGCACGTCGTCCGCGAGTTGGAACGCCACGCCGATCCGCTCGCCGTACTGGGCCAGGATGTTCACCGCCGACTCGGGGGCGCCCGCCATCATGCCGCCCATCCGGCCCGACACGGCGATCAGCGAGCCGGTCTTGCCCGCGATCACCTCCAGGTGGTGGGAGATCGGGTCCTCGCCCGGCAGCGGCCCCGCCGTCTCCTGGATCTGCCCGGTCACCAGGCGCTCGAACGCCTCGGCCTGGATCCGCACGGCCTCGGGGCCCAGGTCGGCCACTATGGAGGAGGCCCGGGAGAAGAGGAAGTCGCCGGTGAGCACCGCCACCGAGTTGCTCCAGCGCGCGTTGGCGCTCGCCACCCCGCGCCGCACCTCGGCCTCGTCCATGATGTCGTCGTGGTAGAGGGTGGCCAGGTGGGTCAGCTCGACCACCACGGCCGCCGGCACCACGCCGGGCGCGTCCGGGTCACCGAACCGGGCCGCGAGCAGCAGCAGGAGCGGCCGGAAACGCTTGCCGCCGGCCCGCATCAGGTGCTGTGCCGTCTCCGTTATGAAGGGGACGTCGCTCTTGGTGGCCTCGATCAGCCCCGCCTCGACGGCCGTCAACCCCGCCTGGAGTTCGGCTTCCAGGGCCGGGTCCCGCACGCTCCCCCCGAGGGGTCCAACGACGGTCACGAGTGACTCCCCTGTCTTCCGGTCCGATACCCCCCGCAGCGTAGCCGGTCGGAAGTCGATCACCGCCGGGACGTACCGCCATGTACCGCGCGGCTCCCCCGCGCCCCGATCTCCCCAAGGGCACCGGAGGCACACGGTTTTCACGTACGTATCAGTACGGCACCGATTGCCATGAGCGCGTAACACTGACAACTACCCGCCCCGACGAGCAGATAATCTTCCGGCACCGAGTACAACGCTTGTACGCACGAGGGGAAATCATGCGTAAGTCAATACGGCTCGCCCTGCCGGCTGCCGCCGCGGTCATGGCTCTGGCGCTCACCGCCTGTGGCGAGGACGAGGAGTCGAACGACAACGGCGCCGGCGACGCGGGCGCCAGCGAGACCACCGGCGGCGGCGAGGGCGGCGATGACGCCGCGGCCGACGACGCCGCGGCGGGTGGCGAGGCTCCGGCCTCCGCCGACCTCGACGGCATGTGGTACGTCGACCTGGAGAACGCCGGCTCCGTCAACAACATCGACTTCATGGGCGGCACCGTCACCTTCTGGGAGCGGGGCCTCAGCGGCTCGACGTGTGACGGCACCTACGCGGACGGCGCCATCACCCTGGACACCTGTGGCGAGTCGCTGGACGGCGAGCCCGCGTGGTCCGACATGTCCGCCACCGTCGCCGCCGCGGGCGACGGCGCCATCTCGGTCACCTGGTCCGGTGGGCAGAACGAGACCTACTACCTGCAGGACCTGGGCGACATCGACATGGGCGAGCTGGAGGACATGGACCTCAGCGAGCTCGAGGACAGCCTGGCCGAGCTCGAGGACCTGGAGGCGGAGCTCGGCGGCTGATCGGCGCCGAACCACCGTCACGGAGGCAGTGAGGCCCGGGTCCCACGGGGGGACCCGGGTCTTCCGCTTGGGTGCGATCCCACGCCAATCGCCACAGAGGTATCAGTACCGCGTGGATTGCCTCAGGCATGTAACACAACGACCTACCCACCTCTGCTGGCATATAACCTGCTTGCACTGAGCGAACAGCACTAGGGGTATCCATGCGTAAGGCAATCAGGCTCGCACTTCCCGTCGTCGCCGCGGCCACCGCGCTCGCGCTCACGGGTTGCAACGACGAAGACGGCGGCGAGGGCAGCTTCGGCAGCCTTGGTGGCAACTCGGGCGGCTCCGACACGGAGGAGTCGGGCGGCACCACGGGGGGCGACGAGGAGACCGGCGACACCGGTGGCGAGGAGACCGGGGACACCGGCGGCGACGGGACCGGCGACATCGGCGGCTCGGGCGGCGACATCAGCACCGGCCCGACCATCGAGGAGCTGGACGGCGACTGGTACGAGAGCGCCACCGTCGACACCCAGAACTTCGAGATCGACGCCGCCACCGGCGAGGTCCTGTTCTACTCCAGCTTCGACCCCAACGCCACCGACCAGTGCACCGGCTCCTACGCCGACGGCACCTTCACCCTCAACGACTGCCAGAGCTACGGCGGCGGTTGGAGCGACATGTCGGCCTCCGTCCAGGAGTTCGACGGCAGCAACCTCACCCTGACCTGGTCGTCCGGCGAGACCGTCACCATGGTGAACGCGGCCACCGGCGGGTTCAGCGCGGAGGAGCAGGCGGAGCTCGGCCGCATCATCGAGGAGTACAACGCCGGCTGACCCACCCGGGCGCCCGGCACGACGAGGGCCCTGGAACCCCCCACGGGGGGTTCCAGGGCCCTCGCCCTGTCATGCCAAGGTCAGCGCGACGCTCACCGCACGAACGTGCCGGCCTGGCCCGCCAGATCGAGGAAGTACTGCGGGGCGACGCCGAGCACCAGCGTCACCACCGCGGCCACCGCGACCACCGACATCGTCAGCGGGCTCGGGATCACGACCGAGGGGCCGTCCGCCTTCGGCTCGCTGAAGAACATCAGCACGATCACCCGCACGTAGAAGAACGCCGCCACCGCCGAGGCGAGCACGCCCACGATCACCAGGCCCATCGCGCCGGAGTCGGCCGCCGCCCTGAACACCGCGAACTTGCCCGCGAACCCGGAGGTCAGCGGGATGCCGGCGAAGGCCAGCAGGAACAGCGCGAAGACACCGGCCAGCAGCGGCGAACGCCGCCCGAGCCCCGCCCACTGGGACAGGTGGGTGGCCTCGCCCCCGGCGTCCCGCACCAGCGTCACCACGGCGAACGCGCCCAGCGTGACGAAGGAGTAGGCGGCCAGGTAGAAGAGCACCGAGGAGACGCCGTCCTCCGACACCGCCACCACGCCCGCCAGGATGAACCCGGCGTGCGCGATCGACGAGTACGCAAGCAGCCGCTTCACGTCGGTCTGGGTGATCGCGATCACCGCGCCCGCCACCATCGAGGCGATCGCCACGCCCCACAACACCGGCTGCCAGTCCCAGCGCGTGCCGGGCAGCACCACGTACAGCAGCCGCAGCATCGCGCCGAACGCCGCCACCTTGGTGGCCGCCGCCATGAAGCCGGTGACCGGGGTCGGCGCGCCCTGGTAGACGTCCGGGGTCCACATGTGGAACGGCACCGCGCCCACCTTGAACAGCAGCCCCATCAGCACCATCGCGCCGCCGATCAGCAGCAGCGCGTCGTTGCCCATCGTGGAGGCGAGACCCGCGTCCAGGCTGGCCGGGTTGCCGGCGACGACGTCGCGGATCCCGGAGTACGACACCGTGCCCGCGTAGCCGTAGAGCAGCGCGATGCCGAACAGCAGGAACGCCGAGGCGAAGGCGCCGAGCAGGAAGTACTTGACGGCCGCCTCCTGCGAGAGCAGCCGCCGGCGGCGGGCCAGCGCGCAGAGCAGGTAGAGCGGCAGCGACAGCAGTTCCAGCGCGATGAAGAGCACCAACAGGTCGTTGGCGGCCGGGAAGAGCAGCATGCCGCCCACCGCGAACAGCAGCAGCGGGAAGATCTCCGTGGTGGTGTGCCCGGCCCGCACCGCCTCCTGCTCGGCGGCGCCGCCAGGCACCGCCGCCGGCTGCGCGGCGAACGAGTCGACTCGGGCCCCGTGCGCGGCCGGTTCGAGACGCCGCTCGGCGAACAGGAACACCGACACCAGGCCGACCAGCACGATCACGCCCTGCAGGAAGAGCGAGGGCCCGTCGACCGCGAGCGAACCCATGCCGGCCACCTGCGACTTCGAGGTGCCGCGGTCGCCGGCCGCCAGGCCGACCACCGCCGCGAACGACCCGGCGAGCGCCAGCGTGGCCAGCACCACCTCCGCCGGGTAGCGCACCCGGCGGGGCGCGAACGCCTCGATCAGGATGCCGACGACGGCCGCCCCGTACACGATCAGGCTCGGCGAGAGCGCGATCCACTCGATGTCGGGAGCGGTCAGATCCCCGGGATTCATGCAACCCCTCCTGAGGTAATCGCCTTACTCATGTTCGGCCCCCGCTCCGTGCCCGCCCTCGGCCTCGAGTCCGGAGTCCGCCTCGGCCGGCACCTGCGGCGCCGGGTCCTGCCGGTCGACGTCGGACAGGGTGTGCTCGACGGCCGGGTTGACGATGTCGGTGAGCGGCCGCGGGTAGACGCCGAGGAAGACCACCAGGGCGATCAGCGGCGCCACCACGGCGAGTTCCCGCACCCGCAGGTCGGGCAGCTTCTCCAGGCCGACCTTCACAGGGCCGGTCATCGTGCGCTGGTAGAGGATCAGCACGTACAGCGCCGCCAGCACTATTCCCGCGCTGGCCACGATGCCGGCCACCTGGTAGCGGCTGAAGGTGCCGACCAGCACCAGGAACTCGCTGACGAAGGGCCCGGTGCCGGGCAGCGAGAGCGTCGCGAGGCCGCCGATCAGGAAGGTGCCGGCCAGCACCGGCGCCGTCTTCTGCACGCCGCCGTAGTCGGCGATGATCCGCGAGCCGCGCCGCGAGATCAGGAAGCCGGCCACCAGCATCAACGCCGCCGTGGCGATGCCGTGGTTGATCATGTAGAGCGTGGCGCCGCCCTGGCCCTGGCTGGTCATCGCGAAGATGCCGAGCACGATGAAGCCGAAGTGGCTGATCGACGCGTAGGCGATCAGCCGCTTCATGTCCCGCTGGCCGATGGCGAGCAGCGCGCCGTAGAGGATGCTGACCAGGGCCAGCGTCAGCACCACCGGGGTCGCCCAGTGGCTGGCGTCCGGGAAGAGGCCGAGGCAGAAGCGGAGCATCGCGAAAGTGCCGACCTTGTCGACCACCGCGGTGATCAGCACGGCGACCGGCGCCGTCGACTCGCCCATCGCGTTGGGCAGCCAGGTGTGCAGCGGCCACAGCGGCGCCTTGATGGCGAAGGCGACGAAGAAGCCGAGGAACAGCCAGCGTTCGGTGGAGGTGGAGAAGTCCAGGTCGCCCGAGGCGCGGGCCTCCAGGATGGCCCGCAGCGAGAAGGTGCCCTCGGGCAGCTGGTCGGCGGTGGCCACGAACAGGCCGATCACCGCGGCCAGCATGACCAGGCCGCCGGCCAGGTTGTAGAGCAGGAACTTGACCGCCGCGTAGGTGCGCTGCCGCGCCTGCCCCTCCTCGTCGCCGCTCCCCGCCCGGTCCCCGAAGCCGCCGATGAGGAAGTACATCGGGATGAGCATGGCCTCGAAGAACACGTAGAAGAGGAAGACGTCGGTGGCGGCGAAGGACATGATGACCATCGCCTCGACGAGCAGGATCAGCGCGAAGAAGCCCTGGGTGGGGCGCCAGCGCCGGTTCGCCGGCGGCTCTCCCGGAGCCGGGTCGGCGTCGTTCCAGCCGGCGCCGATCAGGAACGGGATCAGCACCGCGGTCAGCGCGATCAGCGCCACCCCGACGCCGTCCACGCCGAGTTCGTACCGCATCCCGAAGTCCCTGATCCACCAGTGGGACTCGGTCAGCTGGAAGCGGTCGGCGCCGGGGCCGGTGTCGAAGCGCAGCAGCACGGCGAGCGCGAAGCCGAGGGTGACCAGCGAGAAGCCGAGGGCCAGCCACTTGGCGGCGGTCCGCCGGGCGGCCGGCACCGCCGCGGTGGCCACGGCGCCGATGGCCGGCGCCAGCGCCGTGGCCGTCAGCAGGGGAAATGACATGTCAGACCGCCCTCATCAGCAGGGTCGCGGCGACCAGCAGGACCACGCCGCCGAACATCGAGACCGCGTAGGAGCGGGCGAAGCCGTTCTGCACCCGCCGCAGCCGCCCGGAGAGACCGCCGAACGCGGCGGCCGTGCCGTTGACCACGCCGTCGACGCCCTTGTGGTCGACGTAGACCAAGCCGCGGGTGAGGTAGTTGCCCGGCTGGACGAGCACCGCGTGGTTGAAGTCGTCCTGGAGCAGGTCCCGCCTGGCCGCCCTGGTCAGCAGGTTGCCGGTCGGGGCCACCACGGGCACCGGGCGGCGGCCGTACTGGAACCAGGCGCCGGCCACGCCGATCACCATCACGCCGGTGGCGGCGATCGACACCATGCCGTGGCTGACCGGGGAGTCGCCGTGCGCGATGCCGGTGACGGGCTCCAGCCAGTGCTCGAACGACGAGCCGAGGTTGAAGAGGAAGCCGGCGGCCACCGAGCCCACGGCCAGCACCATCATCGGGATCGTCATGGACAGCGGCGACTCGTGCGGGTGCGGCTCGTGGCCGTTGGCGTCCGGCTGCCAGCGCTTCTCGCCGAAGAAGGTCAGCAGCATGATGCGCGTCATGTAGTACGCGGTGAGCGCCGCGCCGAGCAGCATCACGCCGCCCAGCAGCCAGCCCTGGCCGCCGCCCTTGGAGAACCCGGCGTAGATGATCTCGTCCTTGGAGAAGAACCCGGAGAGATAGGGGAAGCCGATGATCGCCAGGTAGGCGAGGCCGAACGTGGCGAAGGTGATCGGCATGTGCTTCCGCAGGCCGCCGTAACGCCGCATGTCGACCTCGTCGTTCATGCCGTGCATCACCGAGCCGGCGCCGAGGAAGAGCCCGGCCTTGAAGAAGCCGTGGGTGACCAGGTGCATGATCGCGAAGGCGTAGCCCAGCGGGCCGAGACCGGCGGCCAGCATCATGTAGCCGATCTGCGACATCGTCGAGCCGGCCAGCGCCTTCTTGATGTCGTCCTTGGCGCAACCGACGATCGCACCGAAGAGCAGCGTGACCGCGCCCACCGTGATGACCACGGTCTGCGCGTCGGGCGCCGCGTTGAAGACGTCGGCGGAGCGGGTCACCAGGTAGACGCCGGCGGTCACCATGGTGGCCGCGTGGATCAGGGCCGAGACCGGGGTCGGGCCCTCCATCGCGTCGCCGAGCCAGGACTGGAGCGGCACCTGGGCGGACTTGCCGCAGGCGGCGAGCAGCAGCATCAGGCCGATGCCGGTGAGCGTCGCCTCGCTGGTCCCGGTGGCGTTGGGGAGGACGGTGTCGAAGGCGAAGCTGCCGAAGGTGGTGAACATCAGGAAGATCGCGATCGACAGGCCGACGTCACCGACCCGGTTGACCACGAACGCCTTCTTGGCGGCGGTGGCCGCGCTCGGCTTGTGCTGCCAGAAGCCGATCAGCAGGTAGGAGGCGAGGCCCACGCCCTCCCAACCGACGTACAGCAGCAGGTAGTTGTCGGCCAGCACCAGCAGCAGCATGGCCGCCAGGAACAGGTTGAGGTAGCCGAAGAAGCGGCGGCGCCGCTCGTCGTGCTCCATGTAGCCGACGGAGTACAGGTGGATCAGTGTGCCGACGCCCGTGATCAGCAGGACGAAGGTCATCGACAGCTGGTCGAGCTGGAACGCCACGTCGGCCTGGAAGTCGGCCACCGGCACCCAGCTGAACAGGTGCTGGCTCAGGGTGCGGTCCTCGGCCTCGCGGCCGAGCAGGTCGAAGAAGAGCACCACGGCGAGGACGAACGACACCGCGGCGAGCAGGGTGCCCAGCCAGTGGCCCACCCGGTCCAGCCGCCGCCCGCCCACCAGGAGCAGGGCGGCGCCCAGCAGCGGGGCCGCGATGAGCAGTGCGATCAATGACTCCACTGGTTCGTTCCCCTTACAGCTTCATCAGGCTGGCGTCGTCGACCGAGGCCGAGTGGCGGGAGCGGAACACCATGACGATGATCGCCAGCCCCACCACGACCTCGGCGGCGGCCACCACCATCACGAAGAACGCCATGATCTGACCGTCGAGGTTGCCGTGCATCCGGGAGAAGGTGACCAGCGCCAGGTTGGCGGCGTTCAGCATCAGCTCGACGCACATGAACAGCACGATCACGTTCCGCCGCAGCAGCACGCCGCACGCGCCGACGGTGAAGAGCAGGGCGGAGAGGAAGAGGTAGTTCTCGGGATTCACCTGGCCGCCTCCGTCCGCGCGCCGTCGTGCGCGCTTGAGCTGCCGCTCGTATGACGGGGCTCGGCACCGTCGTGGCCGCTGTCGCCGCGATCGCCGTCGTCATGGGTGTCGCCGTCGTGGCCGGTGTCGCCGCGCAGCGCAAGTGGTTTCGGCGGGGTCGGCTGGCCGTGGTAGGTGGCGGTGCGCTGCTCGATGGCGGCGACCCGGTCCACCGACTCCCGGTGCACCTCGCGGACCTGGCCGCGGGCGCGGAGCGTGGCGTTGACGGTCAGCTCGGACGGGGTGCCGTCGGGCAGCAGGCCGGGGAGGTCGACGCCGTTGTGCCGGGCGTAGACGCCGGGCGCGGGCAGCGGCGGCACGTGCCGGCCGGCGCGCACCCGCTCCTCCGCCTGCTCGCGCTGCGACTTGGTGCGCTCGATCCGCTCGCGGTGGGTCAGCAGGGTGGCGCCGACGGCGGCGATGGTGAGCAGGATGCCGGTCACCTCGAAGGCCACCACGTAGCGGGTGAACAGCAGCGAGGCCAGGCCCTGGACGTTGCCGCCCGCGTTGGCCTGGGCGAGGCCGGTGAACGAGCCGGTGACGGCCTGCCCGATGCCGGCCATCAGCAGGACGCCGAGCCCGAGCCCACAGCCGGCGGCCAGCCAACGCTGGCCGGTGAGCGTCTCCTTGAGGGAGTCCGTGGCGCTGACGCCGACCAGCATCAGCACGAAGAGGAAGAGCATCATCACGGCGCCGGTGTAGACGACGATCTGTACCACGCCGAGGAAGTAGGCGCCGTTGGCCAGGTAGAAGAGGGCCAGGATCACCATGGTGCCGGCCAGCGAGAGCGCCGAGTGCACGGCCCGGCGCAGCAGCACGGTGCCGAGCGCGCCGGCCACCGCCAGCGGGCCGAGGATCCAGAACTGCACGGCCTCGCCGGTGGAGGTGGAGGTCTCGACGGCGAGCGAGGTGAGGGGGGCGAGTGTGCTCATGCCGACACTCCCGGCTCGGGCAGCTTGCCGGCCGCGGTGATCGGGTCGTCGTCCTCTTCGGCCCGCTCGGGCGACTGGCGGACGGTGCCCGGGGCGGCCCCGGTGACCTCGCCCCGGTAGTACGACTGCTCGTCGGTGCCGGGGTACATGGCGTGCGGGGCCTCGACCATGCCGTCCTGGAGGCCGGCGAGCAGCTCCTCCTTGGTGAAGATCAGGGAGGCGCGGGTGCGGTCGGCCAGCTCGTACTCGTTGGTCATGGTGAGCGCCCTGGTGGGGCACGCCTCGACGCAGAGCCCGCACAGGATGCAGCGCAGGTAGTTGATCTGGTAGACGCGGCCGTAGCGCTCGCCAGGGGAGTAGCGCTCCTCCTCGGTGTTGTCCGCGCCCTCCACGTAGATCGCGTCGGCGGGACAGGCCCAGGCGCACAGCTCGCAGCCGATGCACTTCTCCAGCCCGTCGGGGTGCCGGTTGAGCTGGTGTCGGCCGTGGAAACGAGGCGCGGTCGGCTTCTTCTCCTCCGGATACTGCTCGGTGAGCCGCTTCTTGAACATGGCCCTGAAGGTCAGGCCGAAGCCGCCCAGCGGATTGTGGATCTCAGGCATCGCCGTCCTCCCCTCCGTTTCCGATGTGGCTGTCGTTTCCTGCTGTGCCGTCGTGGCCGCCCGCTCCGCCGTGGCCGTTCACGCCCGTCGGCACCTTCTCGGCGCGCGACGGCCGGCGCGGCACCGGCGGCAGGGTCTGCCCGGGCAGCGGCGGCACCGGGAAGCCGCCGGCCATCGGGTCGAAGGGGGCCTCGGCCCTGGCCGCTTCCTCCTCCTCGTGCCGCTGGTCGGCGCGGTCGCGGAAGATGTCGACGACGAAGGAGAGCAGCAGCAGGACGAGCACCCCGCTGCCGACCCAGAGCACGATCTCGCGGAAGTCGTAGTCCTCGTTCTGCATCGCCCGCACGGTGGCCACCAGCATCAGCCAGACCAGCGCGATCGGGATCAGCACCTTCCAGCCGAGCACCATGAACTGGTCGTAGCGGACGCGCGGCAGCGTGGCCCTGATCCACATGAAGAAGAAGATGACCGCGCAGACCTTGATCGTGAACCAGAGCATCGGCCACCAACCGGAGTTGGCGCCCTCCCAGAGGCTGAGCGGCACCGGGGCGCGCCAGCCGCCGAGGAAGATGGTGACCATCAGGGTGGAGACGGCGACCGTGTGGATGTACTCGGACATCATGAAGAAGGCGAACTTGATGGACGAGTACTCGGTGAGGTAGCCGCCGACCAGGTCGCCCTCGGACTCCGGCATGTCGAACGGCGGCCGGTGTGCCTCGCCGACCATCGACACCATGTAGATCAGGAAGGACACCGGCAGCAGGACCATGAACCAGCGGTCGTCCTGCGCGTCCACGATGGCCGAGGTGGACATCGACCCGGAGTAGAGGAAGACGGCGGCGAAGCTGAGGCCCATGGCGACCTCGTAGGAGATGATCTGCGCCGTCGCCCGCACGCCGCCGAGCAGCGGGTAGGTCGAGTTGGACGACCAGCCGGCGAGCACCGTGCCGTAGACGGCGATGGCGCCGGTGGCCAGCACGTAGAGCAGCGCGACCGGGAGGTCGGTGAGCTGGAGGACGGTCTCGGTGCCGAAGATGCTGACCGGGTCGTCCTTGGGACCGAACGGGATCACGGCGATCGCCATGAACGCCGGGATGGCGGCCAGCAGCGGGGCCAGCAGGTAGACGAACCTGTCGGCGCCCTTGACGACGATGTCCTCCTTGAGCATCAGCTTGATGCCGTCGGCCAGCGACTGGAGCATGCCCCAGGGGCCGTGCCGGTTGGGGCCGATGCGCAGCTGCATCCAGCCGAGGACCTTGCGCTCCATGACGATGCTGATCAGCACCAGCACCAGCAGGAACGCGAAGCAGAACACCGCCTTGATCAGGATCAGCCAGAACGGGTCGTTCCCGAACATGGACAGATCGGTCTCTTCCGCGAGGACGGTCACGCGGTCACCTCCTCGGCGTCGGCGTCGACGGGGGCGGGGGCGGCGCCGATGGTGACGACCGCGCCCGGGGTGGCGCCCAGGTCGGCGGCGACGCCACCGCCCACCGAGTTGAGGGGCAGCCACACCACCCGGTCGGGCATCTCGTCGGTGACGACCAGCGGCAGCTCGACGGAACCGGCGGGGCCCGTCACGGTCAGCGGCGCGCCGTCCGCGACGCCGGCCTCGCCCGCGGTGGCCGGGTTGAGCCGGGCCACGGCCGCGTGCCGGGTGGCGGCCAGCGCCGGGTCGCCGTCCTGCAGCCGGCCCTGGTCGAGCAGCAGCCGGTGGCCGGCGAGCACCGCCTCGCCGGCGCCCGGACCCGGCAGCTCGGCCGGCTGCGCGGTCGGGCCGAGCGGCAGGTCGCCGGTCCAGACGGCCAGCGCGTCCAACTCGGCGCGGGCCGCCCGCACGTCCGGCAGGCCGATCCGTCCCGTGGCGGAGCCACTGTCGATCGCCGCCATCGCGTCGGCGAGCATGGTGAGCGCCCGGGCGTCGGTCTGCACCAGCCGGCGGGTCATCTGGTCGGGCTTGACGGCGGCGGCGAACGGCCGCACCCGGCCCTCCCAGTTGAGGAACGAGCCCTCCTTCTCCACCACCGCGGCCACCGGCAGCACCACGTGGGCCCGCTCGGTGACCTCGGAGGGCCGCAGCTCCAGGCTGACCAGGAAGCCGTCGCGGGCCACCGCGTCGAGCGCCGCCGCGGCCCCGGCCGGGTCGGGCAGGTCGGCCAGCTCGACGCCGCCGAGCAGCAGCGCGCCGAGCTCGCCGGCGGCCGCGGCCGCCAGGATCCCGGCGGTGTCCCGGCCGGCCGCCTCGGGCAACGCGTCGAGCCCCCAGGCGGCGGCCACCTCGCGGCGGGCGCGGGACGAGGACTCGGGCCGGCCGCCGGGCAGCAGCCCGGGCAGCGCGCCCACCTCGATGGCGCCCCGCTCGCCGGAGCGGCGCGGGATCCACACCAGCCGGGCGCCGGTGGCGCCGGCCGCGGCCACGGCGGCGGTGTAGCCGCCGGAGACGGCGGCCAGCCGCTCGCCCACGATGATCAACGCGCCTGGCTCGCGCAGCGCCTGGGCGGCCGCGCCGCCCTCCGCGCCGAGGTTGTCCGCCCCGCCGGCGAGCGCCTCGAGCCACTCGGGCTCGGTGCCGGGCGCGGCCGGCAGCAGCGTGCCGTTGGTCTTGGCCAGGCCCCTGGTGAGGTGGGTGGCGACGGCGAACACCCGCTGCCCGCGCTTGCGGGCCGCCTTCCGCAGCCGCAGGAAGACGCCCGGCGCCTCCTCCTCGGACTCGAAGCCGACCAACAGCACGGCGGGCGCCGCCTCGAGACCCCGGTTGCCGGGGCCCTCGCCGTCCAGGTCGATGCCGCGCCCGGCCACCTGCGAGGCGAGGAACGCGGCCTCCTCCTGGCTGTGCGCGCGGGCCCGGAAGTCGATGTCGTTGGTGCCCAGCGCGACCCGCGCGAACTTGGCGTAGGCGTAGGCGTCCTCGACGGTCAGCCGGCCGCCGGTGAGTACCGCGGCGCCCCGCGACCGCGCGGCCGCCAGGCCCTCGGCGGCGGCCCGCAGCGCCTCGGGCCAGCTGGCCGGCGCGAGTTCACCGGTCTCCGCGTCCCGCACCAGCGGTCCGGTCAGCCGGTCGGGGCGCTGCGCGTAGCGGAACGCGAAGCGGCCCTTGTCGCAGATCCACTCCTCGTTGACCTCGGGGTCGTTCTCGGCCATCCGGCGCATCACCTTGCCGCGCCGGTGGTCGGTGCGGACCGCGCAGCCCCCGGAGCAGTGCTCGCAGACGCCGGGCGAGGAGACCAGGTCGAAGGGGCGGGAGCGGAACCGGTAGGCGGCGGAGGTGAGCGCGCCGACCGGGCAGATCTGGATGGTGTTGCCGGAGAAGTACGACTCGAACGGGTCGCCCTGCCCGGTGCCCACCTGCTGGAGGGCGCCGCGCTCCAGCAGCTCGATCATCGGGTCGCCCGCGACCTGCTGCGAGAACCGGGTGCAGCGGGCGCACAGCACGCAGCGCTCCCGGTCGAGCAGCACCTGCGCGGAGATCGGCACCGGCTTCTCGAAGGTGCGCTTGACCCCGTCGAACCTGGTCTCCGGGTCGCCCGTGGACATCGCCTGGTTCTGCAGCGGGCACTCGCCGCCCTTGTCGCAGACCGGGCAGTCCAGCGGGTGGTTGATGAGCAGCAGCTCCATCACGCCGCGCTGCGCCTTCTCGGCGACCGGCGAGGTGAGGTGGGTGCGCACCACCATGCCCTCGGTACAGGTGATGGTGCAGGACGCCATCGGCTTGCGCTGGCCCTCGACCTCCACGATGCACTGCCGGCAGGCGCCGGCCGGGTCGAGCAGCGGGTGGTCGCAGAACCGCGGGATCTCGATGCCCAGTTGCTCGGCGGCCCTGATCACCAGCGTGCCCTTGGGCACCGAGAGCTCGACGCCGTCGATGGTGAGGGTCACCAACTCCTCGGTGGCCTTGGCCGTCACCTCGTCGGCGGTGGCCGTCATGCGTTCACCTCCAGGTGAGCCGAAGTGTCGTCGTCCGCCCAGGCGGTGGATTTCGCCGGGTCGAAGGGGCAGCCGCGTCCGGTGATGTGCTGCTCGTACTCCGCGCGGAAGTACTTGAGCGAGGAGAAGATCGGGCTCGCCGCGCCGTCGCCCAGGGCGCAGAACGACTTGCCGTTGATGTTGTCCGCGATGTCGTTGAGCTTGTCGAGGTCGCTGAGCAGCCCCTTGCCCGCCTCGATGTCGCGCATCAGCTGGACCAGCCAGTAGGTGCCCTCGCGGCACGGGGTGCACTTGCCGCAGGACTCGTGCGCGTAGAACTCGGTCCAGCGGGTGACGGCCCGCACCACGCAGGTGGTCTCGTCGAAGCACTGGAGCGCCTTGGTGCCGAGCATCGATCCGGCGGCGCCCACCCCCTCGTAGTCGAGCGGCACGTCGAGGTGCTCGTCGGTGAGGAGCGGGGTGGAGGAGCCGCCAGGGGTCCAGAACTTCAGCCGGTGTCCCGGGCGCATCCCGCCGCTCAGGTCGAGGAGTTCGCGGAGCGTGATGCCGAGCGGGGCCTCGTACTGGCCGGGGCGGGCGACGTGCCCGGAGAGCGAGTAGAGCGTGAAGCCCGGGGACTTCTCGCTGCCCATCGAGCGGAACCACTCCTTGCCCCGGTCGATGATGGCGGGAACCGAGGCGATGGACTCGACGTTGTTCACCACGGTGGGGCAGGCGTAGAGGCCGGCGATCGCGGGGAAGGGGGGCCGGAGCCTCGGCTGGCCGCGGCGCCCCTCCAGGGAGTCGAGCAGCGCGGTCTCCTCGCCGCAGATGTACGCGCCGGCGCCGGCGTGCACGGTCACCTCGAGGTCGCCGCCCGCGCCGAGCGCGCCCTTGCCGAGGTAGCCGGCGGCGTACGCCTCGGCCACGGCGGACTGCAGCCGCCGCAGCACGGGGACGACCTCGCCGCGCAGATAGATGAAGGCGTGGTGGGAGCGGATGGCGTGACAGGCGATGACGATGCCCTCGATCAACGAGTGCGGGTTGGCGAGGAGCAGCGGGATGTCCTTGCAGGTGCCCGGCTCCGACTCGTCCGCGTTGACCACGAGGTAGTGCGGCTTGCCGTCGCCCTGCGGGATGAACTGCCACTTCATCCCGGTGGGGAAGCCGGCGCCGCCGCGGCCGCGCAGGCCGGATTCCTTGACGTAGGCGATCACGTCGTCGGGCGACATGGCCAGGGCCTTGCCGAGGGCCCGGTAGCCGCCGCCCGCCCGATAGCCGTCGAGCGTCCAGGACTCCGGGGTGTCCCAGTTGGCGGAGAGCACCGGCGCGAGGATCTTCTCGGGGCCGGCCTCGTTGACCTCTTCGGCGGTCACGGTCATCACTCACCCTCCTCGGCCGCGGAGCCTGCGGGCGGGGCGGCCGATCGCTGTGGCACCACGGTGCCGGTGCCGGCCTCGCCCTTGGCGAGCCGGAGGCCGGCGAGGGAGGCGGGGCCCGCGCTGCCGCCCGCGGCGACGGCACCTGGGCGCTCGTCGGCGAAGCCGGCCAGCACGCGGGCGGTCCGCTTGAAGTCGCAGAGCGGGGCGCCCCGGGTCGGGGTCACCTCGCTCCCGGCGCGCAGCTCGTCGACGAGGCGCTTCGCGGACTCGATGGTCTGGTTGTCGAAGAACTCCCAGTTGACCATCACCACCGGCGCGAAGTCGCAGGCCGCGTTGCACTCGATGTGTTCGAGGGTGACCTTGCCGTCCTCGGTGGTCTCGCCGTTGCCGACGCCCAGGTGCTCCTGGAGGGCGGTGAAGATGGCGTCCCCGCCGAGCACCGCGCACAGCGTGTTGGTGCAGACGCCCACCTGGTAGTCGCCCGACGGCTTGCGCCGGTACATCGAGTAGAAGGTGGCGACCGCGGTCACCTCGGCGGTGGTGAGGCCGAGTTGGTCGGCGCAGAACTGCATGCCGGTGCGGGTGACGTAGCCCTCCTCCGACTGCACCAGGTGCAGCAGCGGCAGGAGCGCGGAGCGGCTGTCGGGGTAGCGGGCGATCACCTGCGCCGCGTCCGCCGCGAGCCGCTCCCGCACGTCCGCCGGGTAGGCGGGCGCGGGAAGCTGGGGCATCCCCAGGTTCACGTCCGTCATCGGTCGACGCCTCCCATCACGGGGTCGATGGACGCGACGGCGACGATGACGTCGGCGAGCATGCCGCCCTCGCACATCGCCGCCATGCTCTGGAGATTGGTGAACGAGGGGTCGCGGAAGTGGACCCGGAACGGCCGGGTGCCACCGTCGCTGACCATGTGCACGCCGAGCTCGCCCTTGGGCGACTCGACCGCGGTGTAGACCTGTCCCGCCGGGACCCGGAAGCCCTCGGTGACCAGTTTGAAGTGGTGGATCAGGGCCTCCATGGAGGTGCCCATGATGTTCTTGATGTGGTCGAGCGAGTTGCCGAGGCCGTCCGGGCCGAGCGCGAGCTGCGCGGGCCAGGCGATCTTCTTGTCGGCGACCATCACCGGTCCCGGCTCCAGCCGCTCGATGCACTGCTCGATGATCCGCAGGCTCTGCCGCATCTCCTCGAGGCGCAGCAGGAAGCGGCCGAAGGAGTCGCAGGTGTCGGTGGTCGGCACCTCGAAGTCGTAGTTCTCGTAGCCGCAGTACGGGTCGGTCTTGCGCAGGTCGTGCGGCAGGCCGGCGGAGCGCAGGATCGGCCCGGTGGCGCCGAGCGCCAGGCAGCCGGCGAGGTCGAGGTAGCCGACGTCCTTGAGCCGGCCGCGGAAGACCGGGTTGTGGGTGCAGAGCTTGTCGTACTCCGGCAGGTTCTTCCGCATCTTCCTGACGAACTCGCGCAGCGCGTCGATGGCGCCTGGCGGCAGGTCCTGGGCGAGGCCGCCGGGCCTGATGAACGCGTGGTTCATCCGCAGCCCGGTGATCAGCTCGAAGATGTCGAGGCAGTGCTCGCGGTCCCGGAAGCCGTAGATCATCACCGTGGTGGCGCCGAGCTCCATGCCGCCGGTGGCGATGGCCACGAAGTGCGAGGAGAGCCGGTTGATCTCCATCAGCAGCACCCGGATGATGCTGGCCCGGTCCGGGATGTCGTCGGTGATGCCGAGCAGCTTCTCGACGCCGAGGCAGTAGGCGGTCTCGTTGAAGAACGGCGTCAGGTAGTCCATCCGCGTCACGAACGTGGTGCCCTGGGTCCACGTCCGGTACTCGAGGTTCTTCTCGATGCCGGTGTGCAGGTAGCCGATGCCGGCCCTGGCCTCGGTGACGGTCTCGCCGTCGATCTCCAGGATCAGCCGCAACACTCCGTGGGTGGACGGGTGTTGGGGACCCATGTTGACGATGATCTTCTCGTCGTCGGCCCGGTCGGCCGCGGCCTGGGTGATCTCGTCCCAGTCGCCGCCGGTGACGGTGTAGACGGTGCCCTCGGTCGTCTCCCTGGCCTCGGCGGACCGGGTGGCGTGGAGGGGCGTCTCGGTGGCAGACATCAGCTGTACGACCTCCGCTGGTCGGGTGCCGGGATCTGGGCGCCCTTGTACTCGACGGGGATGCCGCCGAGCGGGTAGTCCTTGCGCTGCGGGAAGCCCTGCCAGTCGTCGGGCATCATGATCCGGGTGAGCGCGGGGTGGCCGTCGAAGATCAGGCCGAAGAAGTCGTAGGTCTCCCGCTCGTGCCAGTCGTTGGTGGGATAGACCTCGACGATCGAGGGAACGTGCGGGTCGGCGTCCGGCGCGCTGACCTCCAGCCTGATCAGCCGACCGTGGGTCAACGACCGCAGGTGGTAGACGGCGTGCAGCTCGCGCCCGGTGTCCTCCGGGTTGTGCACGCCGCTCACGCCGGTGCACAGCTCGAACCGCAGCGCCGGGTCGTCGCGGAGCGTCCGCGCCACGACCTTCAGGTGCTCGCGGGCGATGTGGAAGGTGAGCTCGCTCCGGTCGACCACGGTCCGCTCGATGGCGGTCTCCGGGTCGAGGCCCTGCTCCTCGAGGGCGCCCTCCAGCTCGTCGGCGACCTCGTCGAAGTAGCCGCCGTACGGCCGCGAACTCCCGGCCGGCATCCGGACGGTCCGCACCAGGCCGCCGTAGCCGCTGGTGTCCCCGCCGTTCCGCGCCCCGAACATGCCGCGCCGCCTGGCGATGGTCTCCCCCGCGCTCCCGCGGGGGGCCGGCACCCCGTTTGTGTTCGTGTTCCCATTCACGTGCGCGTCGTCGCTCACCGCATCTCCCCAACGTTTGCGCGCTTCGCGCTCGTCCCGGCGGCGACCGACGGCGCAGCCGCCGCCGAGCCGCCGAGTCCTCCGGAGGTCTCCCGTTCGCCGGCGAACGCCGGGGCCACCGGCCCCGCGGCCCCGGCCACCAAGCCGCGCCAGCCCCGCGCCACGGGCGCGGGCCGGGCCACGGGCCCAGTTCCCGCCGCAGCAGCAGCGACGGCCGGCAGGCCGTGGCGGCACGGCGCCGCAGGCGCGGCGGCTTCAGCCCCCGGCCAACCTGCCACGGCCGCAAAGCGACGCCGGCCACGCGCCGAAGGCGCGAAGCGCCTACCGGCGGCGAGCCGGGCCGCAGGCCCCTCGGTGGTGGCGCGCAGGTTCGCGTCCGCGAGGTCGTGACGCGGCTGCGCGCGCCGAGCGCTTGTCACCGCAGCAGCCCCTTCATCTCGATCGTCGGCAGGGCCTTGAGCGCCGCTTCCTCCGCTTCCCTGGCCGCCTGCTCGCGGTTGATGCCGAGCTTCTCCTCGCGGATCTTCGCGTGCAGCTTGAGGATCGCGTCCATGAGCATCTCGGGCCGCGGCGGGCAGCCGGGGAGGTAGATGTCGACCGGCACGACGTGGTCGACGCCCTGCACGATCGAGTAGTTGTTGAACATCCCGCCCGACGAGGCGCAGACGCCCATCGAGATGACCCACTTGGGGTTCGGCATCTGGTCGTAGACCTGCCGCAGCACCGGTGCCATCTTCTGGCTGACGCGGCCGGCCACGATCATCAGGTCGGCCTGCCGGGGCGAGCCGCGGAAGACCTCCATGCCGAAGCGGGCCAGGTCGTAGCGGCCGGCGCCCGTCGTCATCATCTCGATGGCGCAGCAGGCCAGGCCGAACGTGGCCGGGAAGACCGAGGACTTCCGGGCCAGGCCGGCCAGGTTCTCCACCGTGTCGAGCAGAAAACCACCGGGGATCTTGTCTTCGAGACCCATCAGATTCGCCCTTCCCTCAGTCCCACTCCAGGCCGCCGCGCCGCCAGTCGTAGGCGTAGGCGACGCCGATCAGCCCGACGAAAACCAGCATCTGCACGAGGCCGAACATCCCCAGCGAGTCGAACTGGACGGCCCAGGGATAGAGAAAGACGATCTCGATGTCGAAGATGATGAAGAGCATCGCCGTCAGGTAGTACTTGACGGGGAAGCGCCCGCCACCCACCGGCTGTGGCGTGGGCTCCACACCGCACTCATAGGCCGAAAGCTTCGCGCGGTTGTACCGCTTGGGACCGATCACCGCGGCCGCGACCACGGAGAAGACGACAAAAGCGGTCGCTAGGGCCCCTAGCACGAGGATGGGAACGTACGCGTTCACCGCACCTCGCTCCTTCCAGTCGACGGCGACTGCTGATCGCATGTGAGTCAGTTCACAAAGCTGCAGGCATCCTATGCCCCGCCCCCTGTGACCTTCGACACGGGGTCACCCATCAACTTTGTGATCTCTCCCACCCGTCACACGAGACCCCCGTCGAACACGGGCCGCCAGGCCGGGACGTTCTCACCCGAGGTGGTCGATCAGCCACGATGTGCGGATACAGCGCACAATCTCCCGCCCTTCCGGGGCGTCCGGCAATATCACTGGGTGGCGACTACACGCAAATTCGCGCCCGGAACGCCTCCGTGGTAACGCCTTCACCACGTGACTGACATATCTCTCACCACCGCGCTCCTCCTCTGTCTCGCCGCCGCGGCGGCCGGCTGGGTGGACGCGGTGGTCGGCGGCGGTGGCCTGGTCCTGCTGCCCGCGATGCTCATCGGCCTCCCCGCCGACCAGCCCCCGGCCTACGCGCTCGGCACCAACAAGGCGGTCGCCGTCACCGGCACCTCGATCGCCGCCGTCACCTACGTCCGCAAGGCACCGGTGGACCGGAGGTTCGCGCTGCGGCTCGGACTCCTCGCCCTCGCCTCGTCCGCCGGCGGCGCCGCGTTCGCCTCCGCGGTCGACAAGGCCGTGCTGCAACCGCTGATCATGGTGGTGCTGCTGGGGGTCGCCGGATTCGTGGTGCTGCGGCCGCGGTTCGGCATGACGTCGGCCTCGCTGCCGGCCGAGGAGGTGTCCAGGCGGCGCCGGCTGGCGGCGCTGGCGCTCACCGGCGTCGGCATCGGCTTCTACGACGGCCTGATCGGCCCCGGCACCGGAACGTTTCTGGTGATCTCCCTGGTGGCCCTCCTCCACCTGAACCTGCTGACCGCCTCGGCCACCGCCAAGGTCGTGAACGTGGGCACCAACCTGGGCGCGCTGCTGGTGTTCGGCCTGAACGGCACGGTGCTCTGGCAACTGGTGCCGTTGATGGCCGCGTTCAACATGACGGGCGGCTGGGTGGGCGCCCGGATGGCCATGAAGAAGGGGAGCGGCTTCGTGCGCGTGGTGCTGCTCGTGGTGGTCACCGCGCTGGTGGCACGGCTGGCGTACGACCAGTGGTTCGCCTGATGAACGCAGCGTGATGACGGCGTGATGTATCCCACGTCGCGAAACGGTAACGAGCGTGCATCATTGATCGAGCCACCCTTGCCGTGCTAGCCGGGAGTCGACCGGCAGACAATCCGGACAACGCGCTGGACAGGGCCGCACTCCACGACGAAAGATCAACTTTCGCACGAAACGGCGATTCGGACAAATAACCCGCCAACTCGCCGCGTACTCGTCAAGTGTGGCGGACGCCACGATAATTGAGTCAACCGGGCGAGCCTGGTAGCCAAGATGTTCATGTCCCCGATTCGTTACCGAGGCCGGCACCGCAAGCCAAGCCGGTCCCGCACCAGCAACCTGATACGCGGCGGCGTCCTGACCGGCGTCGTGGGCACCGTCGCGGTCACCGGCGCGGCGACCAACTCCGCGCTCGCCGCCGACAAGCCCACCGAGCGGACCGGTGAACTGCCCCTCCTGGACGGCGTCCTGGCCAGCAGCTCCGCGGTCGCCGCGGAGGCCACCCAGTCGTACGTCAGCGACGCGCAGCTCCAGCAGGTGCGCGCGGCCGCCCAGGACCAGGCCATCACCCAGGCCCAGCGCGCCGCCGCCGAGCTGCGCGCCGCCCAGGAGGCCGAGGCCGAGCGGCAGGCCCGCGAGGCCGCCGAGGCCGAGGCCGCCGCCCAGGCCGCGGCCGAGGAGGAGGCGGCCACCGAGGCCGCCGCCGAGGCCGTCACCGGCTCCGCCCCCGCCGCGGAGCCGACGTCCGCCCCCGCCCCGTCGAGCGGCGGCGTCGCGGCCGTCCTGGACTTCGTCCGCGCCCAGGTCGGCGACGCCTACTCGCTCGGCTCCACGGGCCCCAACGCCTGGGACTGCTCCAGCCTGATGCAGGCCGCCTTCTCCCAGGCCGGCGTCTCGCTCCCCCGCGTCTCCCAGGACCAGTCGACCGCCGGCACCCAGGTGTCGCTCGACGCCATCCAGGCCGGCGACATCCTCTACTGGGGCGGCGCGGGCAGCGCCTACCACGTCGCGGTCTACATGGGCGACGGCACGTTCGTCGGCGCCCAGAACTCCTCCACCGGCGTGGTCCAGCGCGACCTCGACTGGGACCCGCCGTCGGGCGCGGTGCGGGTGCTCTGACGCACGACCTCCGCTCACCGGTTCGGCCGGCCCGCGCCATCGGCGCCGGCCGGCCGAACCGGTTCCGGCGCGCGCACACGCGGCTGGTCGCCCCCGCATCGGTGGCCACCCTCTCCTGACGTGCTCGTCGGCCCACAGGCCGAGTGCCGCCCCCGGAGTCGCCGACTTCTTGTGTTGCGGGGAACGCGAGTGGCACCGTGCGGCGTGACGGGAGAGGTATGCGACCACCAGAAGAACCGCGCGGCTGCCGGGGTGCGGACGAGCACGCGTTCGACGCCTTCTACTCCGCGAGCGTCGGCCGGCTCATCGGTCAGCTGTACGCGATGACGGGCGACCTCGCCGAGGCGCAGGACGTGGTCCAGGAGGCCTTCGTCCGGGCCTGGGAACGCCGCGACGAGCTGGATCTGAACGCCGCCCCCGAGGCGTGGGTACGCACGGTGGCCTGGCGGCTGGCGGTCAGCCGCTGGCGGCGGGTGCGCACCGCGCTCGCCTTCGCCCGACGGCAGGGCCCGCCGGCGGCGGTACCGCCGCCGGAACCGCACCATGTGCTGCTGGTTCAGGCGCTGCGACAGATCCCCGAAGCTCAACGACGGGCCGTGGTGCTCCACCACCTGTGTGACCTGACGGTCGAACAGGTGGCTGCCGAGGTCGGCTCCCCGGTCGGTACGGTCAAGGCGCAGCTGAGCCGTGGGCGGGCAACGCTGGCACGACTGCTGGCCGATACTGAGCTGGATCCACGGACTGACCGCGTGTCGGAGGTGCGTCATGGCTGACGAGACGAAGCTGGACGGTTACCTCGCCGACCTCGCCGAGGCGGGTCAGCGGCACGCGGAACCGCTTGCCGCGGAGCGGATCCGGGCACGCGGTGCGCGTCGCCAGCGCCGCAGGCGGGCCGCTTTGGCGTCCGGCGGCGCGCTGCTGGCCGCGACTCTGGCCCTGGGAGGGGTGTCGCTGACCCGGGCCGCCCAGGGACCCGAGCCGCCCGCCGTCGTCCCGACGCCGACCGCTTCGCTGTTCGTGCCGCCGACGCCCGCGCCGGGCGAGGAGTACGCCAGCGAGCTGGGCTATGTGTACGGCGCGGTGCTGCGGGGGGACACGGTGCGGGTCACCGTCGAGCAGCTCCGTGCCGAGCGGGGAACCGCGACGCCCCTCGGTGTGGTGCACACGCTGACCCTGCCGCGGGGGATGCTCGTCGAAGCCCGACAGCTGACCGCCGGGAGCCCCGCGGACGTACGGCTCGACCAGCTGGTGAGCCGGTTGGCCGCCGGGCCGCGGTGGGTGTTCGTCATCGACTACGACAGCGAAGGTCGAGTGCGGTCGCTGCGGGAGGCGTACTGGCTCTCCGAGTGAGTCCCGACGGGAACTCGCGGCGGTCGGCGACGAATCGGGATCGGGATGCAACCCGGGGGGTGGGCTGGCGCGTAGAGCCCACGTATCCGGAACACACCCGAATTCCTGGGGGACTTCGACCATGCATCTCTCACGCCAGCGGGCCGCCGTGCGCTGCCTCATCGCCCTTGCCCTCGGCCTCGCGGCCCTCACCGGGTGCGGCGGCGCGGACGACGGGCAGGCGGCCGACACCGAGCCCGTGACCTCGGCGACGTCTTCCGCCTCAGCTCACGAGACGGTACCGACCACCGCGCCGGACGGCGATGCGGCCGCCTGGGCGGGTTCCAGACAGTTCGTGCAGATCGACGACGCCTGGACCAGCGGCGGACGGACGTACCTGTCGGTCCGCCCCGCCCAGAAGGAGGCCCACGTCACCGACCACTCCGAGGCGTGGGTGGTCGTCCCGGGCGAGGGACCCTACACCGAGGTGCCGCTGGCCGATGACGCCCAGGTGCTGCTGTCGGCCCCGCTCGGCGACGGTTCCCATGCCTCGTCGTACACCCAGGCCGAGTTCGTCAGCCGGCTGATGGCCCAGTCGTCCTCGGAGCGCTCGCTCGTCGGGTACGACCTGAGTTTCGACGGAGAAGGGCAGGTGACCAGGGTGGAGTCGCTGTACACGTCCTGAACGCGCGGGGCTGGGATCTCGCCCCGGGCATCGTCAGTACCCGGAGAGCATCCTGTGCTGGCCCAGGAGCGCTGGGGGTCAGGAGGTGCTGATCGGCGACTCTGTCGCCGCGTCCGGACGCTGGTCCGGCGTGGCAGGTGGCGGCTGAGGAGCACGGTACGCCCGCAGCGGGGTGTTGGTAGCGGCGACGGCGGCTATCGCCAGGGCGGCCGAGAGGCCGCCGGTCACCAGCGCGAAGGGGGCCGACGTGGCGGAGGCGAGCACGCCGCCGCGGAAGTTGCCGAGTTCGGGGCCCGCCACGCCGATGACGTGTTCCACCGAGGAGACGCGGCCACGGAAGGCGTCGGGGGTCTCCAGTTGGACGAGCGCGCTGCGGGTGACCACGGAGACGGTGTCGGCCGCGCCGGCCACAGCCAGGCAGGTGAGGGCCAGCCAGAGCGGGCCCGCCAGGCCGAAGGCGGCCAGGGCCAGGCCCCAGACGGCGGCGGCGGCCGAGAGGAAGAGGCCGAGGGTGCCCGGGTTGCCGTCGAAGCGGACCTCGTTGACCAGCGGGAAGAGCGCGACCGGCATGGCGAGCAGCGTCGCCGCCAGGTCGGTGGCCAGCGAGCCCCAGAGCGTCGGCCGGCGCAGCACGACCGACCAGCCGCCGCGCTCCGGGCGGCGCCGGCCCGCCGCCGAGGCGACCGGCATCGGCGGCAGCCGGACGACCGCGAGCAGCGAGACGGCGACGGCCGCGGCCTGCACGGCGTAGGCGGCGGGGAAGTCCCAGCGGGCGATGATCAGCCCGGACAGCGCCGGGCCGGCCAGCATCGCCGCGTTGAAGGCCACACTGGTGAGCGCGAGCCCGGCCGCGACCTGGTCGGCCGGCAGCAGCCGGACCGGGAAGGTGCGCCGGGCCGGCGCGCCGAGCGCGCCGCACGCCGTCTGTGCCGCGACCAGCGCGAGCAGCAGCACCACGTTCCGGTTGTCCGCCAGCGCCTGCGCGAACAGCCCGGCGGCGGCGAGGAATTGTCCCGCGGTGGTGGCCCGTACCACCGCGCGGCGGTCGAGGGCGTCGGCCAACCACCCGCCGAGCAACCCGAAGAGCAGCATCGCCACGCCGGTGACGAGGCCGATGGCGCCGGTGCCGACCGGGCTGCGGGTCAGGTCCCAGACCTGCGCGAGCACGGCGACGTTGGCGATCTGCCCGCCGAGCCCGGAGAGCGCGGAGCCGAGCCACAGGTCGCGGAAGGGACGGCTGGTGCGCAGCGGGCGGGTGTCGAGGAACCGGACCCGCGCCCTCATCGCGGAGGCTCGGCCGAGGGCTCGACGAGGTGGTCGAGGATCCGCCGCCGCATCGACCGCCGTTCGAGCGCCCGCCGCAGTTCCTCGACGACGGCGGTCAGCGCGTGCGGGACCTCCGCGTCGAGTTCGGCGACCGTCGCGTGGGTGGCGCGCCACTCGGCCGCCAGGAACGGGACCAGCGACCGGCCGCGCTCGGTCAGCGCGATCCGCCGGGTGCGGGCGTCGGGCCCCGGCTCAGAGCTGACCAGGCCCTCCTTGCGCATGGCGGCGACGGTCTGGCTGATGGCGGAGTGCGAGCGGTCCAGGGATTCGGCCAACTCGCGGATGGTGAGCGGACCGGTGTGGGCGAGCCGGATCAGCGGATACGCGAACCGCGGCCGCACCCCCTCGATGCCGCGGGAGAGATAGACCTGCTCGATCTCGGCGTCCATGGCGGCCAGCAGCTCGTGCAGCGGCTGCCAGGGATCGGGCACGCGTGTCGGGTCCTCACCAGATATCACAGCGCTAATATAACAGCGCTGTCAGAATATGGGACGGGTGCGCCCGGGGATCCGCCGTCACACCGCGGCCGCGGCATCCGTCAGGGGGGTGAAGGACGAGAGCGAACCCCCACGAAGAAGGAGAGCGCACGATGCCCGCTCGGATGAAGAACCCCGCGATGGTCCTGCCGGACGCGATGAAGGGGATCCAGCACCTCTACAAGGCCATGTCCGCGGGCGGCGTCCCGCAGCACACCATGGAGCTGGTCCACCTCCGGGCCAGCCAGATCAACGGCTGCGGCGCCTGCGTCCACGGCGGGATCGACAGCGCGAAGAAGGCCGGCGAGACCGACGAGCGGCTGCACCAGCTCGCCGCCTGGCGCGAGGCGACGTGCTACACGGACGCCGAGCGCGCCGCGATCGCCCTCGCCGAGGCCGCCACCCGGATCGCCGACCGGTCAGGAAAGGCGGTGCCGGACGAGGTCTGGGACGCGGCCGCCGACCACTACACCGAGGAGCAGTTGGCCGCGATCGTCCTGATGGTGGCCACGACCAACTTCTTCAACCGGCTGAACACCACCATCGAGGCGCCGGCCGGCGCCACCTGGAGCTGAGGCCGAGGTGGCGCCGGGTCCCGCGAGGTCCGTCAGGCGTTCGGCGTCACCTTGGCCAGGCCGTTGATGACCCGGTCCATGGCGTCGCCGCCGACCGGGTCGGTCAGGTTGGCGAGCAGCTTGATGACGAAGCGCATCAGCAGCGGGTGGTTGAGGCCGCGCTCGGTGGCCAGCTTCATCACCTTCGGGTTGCCGATCAGCTTCACGAAGGCCCGGCCCATCGTGTAGTAGCCGCCGTAGGTGTCCTTGAGCACCTTCGGGTAGCCGCGCAGCGCCAACTCCCGCTGCGCCGGGGTCTGTCGGGCCAGCGCCTGGCTGATCACCTCGGCGGCGATCCGGCCGGACTCCATGGCGTAGGCGATGCCCTCGCCGTTGAACGGGTTGACCAGGCCGCCGGCGTCGCCGACCAGCAGCAGGCCGCGCGAGTAGTGCGGCTGCCGGTTGAAGGCCATCGGCAGCGCCGCGCCCCGGATCGGGCCGGTCATGAACTCGTCGGTGTACTGCCACTCGGCCGGCATCGAGGCGCACCACGCGCGCAGCACCTCGCGCCAGTCCAACTCCTTGTAGGCGGACGAGCTGTTGAGGATGCCGAGCCCCACGTTGGAGGTGCCGTCGCCCATCCCGAACACCCAGCCGTAGCCGGGCAGCAGCTGCGGCTCCGGGCCGCGCCGGTCCCACAGCTCGAGCCAGGACTCCAGGTAGTCGTCCTCGTGCCGCGGGCTGGTGAAGTAGGTGCGCACCGCGACGCCCATCGGGCGCTTCTCGTTCCGGTGCAGGCCCATGGCGAGCGAGAGCCGGGTGGAGTTGCCGTCCGCGGCGACCACGACCGGGGCCCGGAAGACGGCCTTACGCTTCTCCTCGCCGACCTTGGCCTCGACGCCGACGATCCGCCCGGTCCGCTCGTCCCGGATCGGCGCCGAAACGTTGCAGCGTTGATGGAGCCGGGCCCCGGCCTTCTCGGCCGCGTTCGCCAGCTGCTCGTCGAAGTCGTCCCGCCTGCGCACCAGGCCGAAGTCGGGGAACGAGGCCAGCTCGGGCCAGTCCAGCTGGAGCCGGGTGCCGCCCGCGATGACCCGCAGGCCCTTGTTGCGCAGCCAGCCGGCCTCCTCGGAGATGTCGATGCCCATCGCGACCAACTGCTTGACGGCGCGCGGGGTGAGCCCGTCGCCGCACACCTTCTCGCGGGGGAACGCGGTCTTCTCGAGCAGCAGGACGTCGAGGCCGGCCTGGGCGAGGTGGTAGGCGGTCGTCGAACCGGCGGGTCCCGCCCCTACGACGATGACGTCGGCGGTCTCGTGGCTCTCGGCGGCCTCGGCTGTCTCGGCTGTGTCGGCTGTGTCGGACACGGCTCTGGCTCTCCCATCGGTCGGGCTGCGGAGGGGTCGGGGGAAGGCGAGTTGAAGGAGTCTACGCAGGTGGTCCTTCGGCGGGACGGGTGGCCCGGTGCAGGGCGACGATGCCTCCCGAGAGGTCGCGCCAGGCCACCCGCTCCCAGCCCGCCGACTGGAGCCGGGCGGCGAACGCGGGCTGGTCCGGCCAGGCACGGATGGACTCGGCGAGGTAGACGTACGCGTCGGGACTGCTCGACACCCGGGTGGCCACCGGCGGCAGCGCCCGCATCAGGTACTCGCTGTAGACGGTGCGGAACGGCGCCCACGTCGGGTGGCTGAACTCGCAGACCACGAGCCGCCCGCCGGGCCTGACCACCCGCAGCATCTCGCGCAGCGCGGCGTCGGTGTCCTGCACGTTGCGCAGGCCGAAGGAGATGGTGACGGCGTCGAAGCAGCCGTCGCGGAACGGCAGTCGGGTGGCGTCGCCCGCGGTGAACGGCAGCCAGGGCACCCGGCGCTTGCCCTGGGCGAGCATGCCGAGGCTGAAGTCGCACGGCACGGTGAACGCGCCGGCCGCGGCGAACGGCTCGGACGAGGTGCCGGTGCCGGCCGCCAGGTCCAGCACCCGCTCCCCAGGGCGGGCGCCGACGGCGGCGGCGACGGCCTTGCGCCAGCGCCGGTTCTGCCCGAGGGCCAGCACGTCGTTGGTGAGGTCATAACGCTCGGCCACCGCGTCGAACATCGCGGCGACGTCCTTGGGCTGCTTCTCCAGCGAGGCTCGTGTCACGGGACCATTCTCCCGGATGCCCGGCTACGCCGTTCAGGTGACTTGCCCCGCTCGCGGGATGAGCCGCCGCCGGCAGGTCAACTACGGTGCCTGGCATGACTGAGCTTCCCCGTGCCCCCCGCGTCTCCCGTGTGCTGCGTCTCGCCGCCGGCCTGACCGTCTCGGCGACCGGCGCGGTCCTCGCCACCGGAAGCGCCGCGTCCGCCGAGGTGGTGCCCGAGGACCCGCTGCAGACGGTGACCAAGGTGGCGGACACGACGACGGGGGCGCTCGCCTCGGCGGTCAACCCGATCCTCGACATCCAGCTCGACCCGCTGGCCAACACCGGATCCGACCCGCTGGCCAACGCGCTCGGCACCCAGATCGCCGACTTCCAGCCTATCTCCACGGCCGACCTGACGGGCCCGATCGCCGGCGGCGCCTCCACCCGCGAGCTGCTCGGCGGCCTGCCGCTCGGCCTCGGCTAGGGGCTGCCCGGCCCAAGGGCCTGGGCCTCACTCCTCGCGCTCGGCCTCGCGCTGCGCGATCTCCTCCTCGTAGAGCCGCACCCCGCGCACCACGGCCGCCTCGTAGATCTCCGCCACCAGCGCCCGCGCGCGCTTCTCGTCGAGCGCGCCGCCGGCCAGGTCCACCAGCTTGTCGGTCCAGACGTCGATGAAGTCACCCATGCCCCCATTGGACCCCGGGCCCGCCGGACCGGCAGCCTGACGACGGCCGGCGGCGGGATCGCGTCGGCGCCGGGGACGGGTCAGGCCCGGGGCCCGAAGGCGGCGAGGAAGGTGTCGACGGCGGCGACCGCCATCTCGTCGATCTCGGCCGCGGAGACGGGGCGGGTGCCGAGTCGGGAGCGGCTGTCGATCGGGCCCATCAGCAGCCCGGAGAACTGCTCGGCGGCGCGGGACGGGTCGGCGACCCGGAGCCGGCCGGCGAGGGCGAGCCTGGCGATCCGGTCGGCCAGCGCCTCCGTGACGCGGCTCGCGCCCTCGCCCCAGACGACGTCGAGCAGGTCGGGGAAGTTGGTGAGCTCCGCGTTCAACAGCCGCCACAGCGCCCGGGACCGCTCGTCGGCGGAGCAGCGCAGCAGCTGGCGGGCGACCTCCTCGAACGTGGCACGCAACTCGTCGCCCGGGGCGCGCAGCAGGTCGACGGCGGCGAGGTTCCTGGCGGTGGCGCTGGTGGCGGCCGCCGCCATCGCCTCGCGGAACAGCGTCTCCTTGTTGTCCAGGTGGTTGTAGACGGTGGGCTTGGCCACCCCGGCCTCGGCCGCGATCTCCTGCACGCAGGCGTTGGCGTAACCCTGGCGGGCGAACACGGTGAACGCCGCGTCGAGGATCGCCTGCCGCTTGTCGATGCGGCCGCGCGAGGCCGCTCTCACTCCGCTCACCCCGGCATCCTACCGCCCGTCCCGCCACATTGAACTGATAAGTTCAACTTCATGAACCGATCATCCCAGGAAACCAGGCGGACCGTCATCGTCCAGGGCGGCACCGACGGCATCGGCAGGGAGCTGGCCCGCGCGCTGGTGGCGCGCGGCGACCGGGTCGTCGTCCTCGGCCGGGACCCGGCGCGCGGCGCCGAGTTCGAGCACTTCGTCCCGGCGGACCTCAGCCTGGTCGCCGAGAACCGGCGGGTGGTCGCCGAGCTCACCGCCCGCTTCCCCACGGTGGACGCGCTGGTGCTCTGCGCCCGGCACTTCCGCTCGTTCCGCCGCGAGACCGCGGACGGCTTCGAGGACACCTTCGCGCTCTTCTACCTGAGCCGCTTCCTGCTCTCCCACGGCCTGCTCGCCACGCTGGAGCGCTCGCCCGCCGCCGCCCCGGCGATCCTCAACGTGGCCGGGCCCGGCGCGCCCATGAACCTGGTCAACTGGGACGACCTCCAGTTCGCCGGCGGCTACGACGGCCAGGCCGCCCTCTTCCAGGGCGGCAAGCTCAACGACCTGCTGGGCGTCGACCTCGCGGCCGGCGGCCACCGGACCCGCCAGGTGCTGTACCACCCGGGCACCACCGCGACCGGCTTCTCCGGCGAGTACGACGCGGCCACCCGGGCACACATCGAGACCATGCGGCGGGCGGCCAAGCCCGCCGCCCCCGTCGCCCGCCAGTTGCTCACGCTGCTCGACGCGCCGCCCGCCGAGCCGTTGAGCGCGTTCGTGGAGCAGCGGCGGATCGGCGTCGACGGCAGCCTTTTCGACCCGGCGGCGGCCGCCCGGCTGCGCGCCCGCACCGACGAACTGCTGTCGCCGTTCCGTGACCCGACCGGAGAGGAACCGTCGGTGTCCGCCTCGTAGATTCACGGGCACCACACGACGAGACGGAGGACCCGACATGGCGCTGACACCGAAGAAGGCCGACGAGGGCTGGCTGGTGGCGGCCACGTTCACGGACCTGCTGCTGGCGCTGGGTGTCGGCCTCGTCGTCCTGTGGCGGACCGCGCCCGACCCGGACGGGTTAGTGGACCTGGCGCTGCCCCTCGGCTGCGCGCTGGCCGCGTCCTTCGTCAACCACGTGCTCGGCACGATGGTGTTCGGCGGCAGCCTCGGCAAACTGCTGTGGGGGCTGCGGGTGATCAGGGCGACCGACGGGCGGCGGCCCGGATTCTTTCGGGCGGTCGGCCGCTGGCTGGTCGGCTTCGCGCTGCTGGCACTGATGGTGGTGCTGCAGAACGGCGAGGGCGTGGGCCAGGCGTACGACGTGCGCACCGTGCGCCGGCGCGAGCTCCAGCGCTACGAGCGGCACGCCGCGGCCTCCGCCTGAGCGGCAGCCCGCCTGAGCCGCGGGCCGGAAACGGGAAACCCCCCGACCAGGCTGGGCGGGGGGCACCGTGGTGAAACCGAGGGTATGACCTCAGCCGGTCACCGAGACGTTCTCGGCCTGGGGACCCTTCGGACCCTGGGTCACGTCGAAGCTCACGACCTGGCTCTCCTCAAGAGAGCGGAAGCCGTTCGCGTTGATCGCGGAGTAGTGAACGAAGACATCGGGGCCGCCGCCATCCTGGGCGATGAAACCAAAGCCCTTCTCGGCGTTGAACCACTTGACGGTTCCGGTAGCCATATAAGCCCTCCCTGGGCCTAAAAAGGGTCGCCCTGCTCCAGAACCCACATGAAGCCTGAAAACGACGAAAGCCCGCGGTCACATGCTCCGCAGGCTCGTACTGCAAGGGAAACCAAACTGCAACTCGCGTCGAGCCTAGCACGCTGTGTGCACGGCTGGAAGGGCATGAATCACCCAAGAGGTGGACCTGTCCCTGACCGCTGGCTCGCACGTTCTCAGGCGTACCCTCCCAAGCGTGACTACACACCAGCGGCGCCGCCCCCGTGTCGGGCACATCCAGTTCCTCAACTGTCTTCCCCTCTACTGGGGCCTCGCCAGAACGGGGAGCGTGCTCCACTTCGAGCTCACCAAGGACACCCCGGAGAAGCTGGGCGAGCACCTGGTCGCCGACGAGCTCGACCTGGGCCCGGTCTCGCTGGTCGAGTACCTGCGGCACGCGGACGAGCTGGTCGCCCTGCCGGACATCGCGGTGGGCTGCGACGGCCCGGTGATGTCCTGCGTGATCGTCTCCCAGCGCCCGCTCGACCAGCTCGACGGGGCGCGCGTCGCGCTCGGCTCCACCTCCCGCACCTCCGTGCGCCTGGCGCGGCTCCTTCTCGCCGAGCGCTACGGCGTGCACCCCGAGTACTACACCTGCCCGCCCGACCTCGGCCTGATGATGCAGGAGGCGGACGCCGCCGTGCTGATCGGCGACGCCGCGCTGCGCGCCTCGCTGCACGACGCCCCCCGGCTCGGCCTGGAGGTCCACGACCTGGGGCGGATGTGGCACGAGTGGACGGGGCTGCCGTTCGTGTTCGCCATCTGGGGCGTGCGGCGCGACTACCTCCGCCGCGAGCCCGAGACGGTGCGCGAACTGCACCGCGCCTTCCTCGAGTCCCGCGACCTGTCGCTGACCGAGGTCACCAAGGTCGCCGAACAGGCCTCCCGCTGGGAGGACTTCGACGCCGAGACGCTGGAACGCTACTTCACCACCCTGGACTTCAGCCTGGGCGAACGCCAGCTGGCCGGGGTCGCCGAGTTCGCCCGCCGGATCGGCGAGTCCGACGCGGCCGAGCGCGTCGTCCTGCTGGACCCGGCGGACGGCTGAGCGGACCGGACCGGGGGGCGCCATGAGACCACTGGCCGACGACGACCCGTCGACGATAGGCGAGTACCGGCTGTTGCGCCGGCTCGGCCAGGGCGGCATGGGCCGGGTCTACCTGGGACGCAACGCCGGCCACCGGGCGGTGGCCGTCAAGCTGGTGCACCGGCAGTTCGCGGCCGACGAGGAGTTCCGGGCCAGGTTCGCCCGCGAGGTCGCCGCGGCCCGGCTGGCCGACGGCCCGTGGACCGTCCCCGTGCTGGACGCCGCCCCTGAGGCCGAGGTGCCCTGGGTCGCCACCGGCTACGTGGTCGGCCCCGACCTCGCCACCGCCGTCGCCCAGCACGGCCCGCAACCCGAGCCCACGGTCCGGGCGTTGGCCGCCGGCCTCGCCGAGGCGCTGCTCGCCGTGCACCGGCACGAGCTGGTGCACCGGGACGTCAAGCCGTCCAACGTGCTGCTCGCGGTCAACGGGCCCCGGCTGATCGACTTCGGCATCACCCGGGCCCTCGACGCCACCACCCACCTCACCGGCACCGGCATGGTGGTGGGCTCGCCCGGCTACATGGCGCCCGAACAGGTGACGGGCGGCCCCGTCACGCCGGCGACCGACGTCTTCGCCCTGGGCGCCGTGCTCGCCTTCGCGGCCAGCGGCCTGCCCGCGTTCCACGGCCACGCCCCGGCGCAGCTGATGTACCAGGTGGTGCACGAGGAGCCGGACCTGACCGAGGTGCCGGCGTGGCTGCGCGAGCCGGTCGCCGCCGCCCTGAGCAAGGCGGCCGCCGACCGGCCGACGCTGCCGGAACTGGCGGCGGCCTGCGGGGCCGGCGAAGGTGCCGCGGCCCTGGTGGCGGCCGGCTGGCTGTCGTCCGCGGTGCTCGCCGACATCAGCCGGCGCGCCGAGGAGCTGCTGGTCCTCGACGAGAACACCGGCCACGCCGCGGCGCGGACCGGCACCAGCACCGGCACCAGCACCGGCACCGGCACCGCCGCTCCCGGCATCCCCCAGCAGCCGACCGCCACCTCGGCCGTCACCACCGAGCCCGAGGCGCCACGGCCGCCGCGCGGCCGCACCCGGCACATCGCCGCGGGCGCCGTGGCCGCCGCGCTGCTCGGCGCCGCGGGCTTCGGCGGCTGGCTGCTGCTCACCGACGACGGCGATCCCGGCCCCGGCCCCGACCCGGCCACCGACGCGCTGCCGGCGAGCCTGGTCGGCGACTGGGAGGGGACGATCGCGACGGGCGGCCTGCCGATGGGCACCATCGCGCTCACCCTCGCCGAGGGTCGGGTCGGCGACGAGGTCGGCACCGCGACCAACACCGACCTCATCGGCATCGGCTCCTGCGTCGACCGCCTCACCCTGCGCGCCGTCGACGAGCGGCTGCTGGTGTTCGAGGCGCTGCTCGACGAGGAACTCTCCAACGGCTTCGGGCAGTGCGTCTCCGCCCCCTACCGGCTGGAGCTCGAGGTACTCGACGACGACTCGGTCCAGTACGTCAACACCGACGACCGCAGCCCCTTCGAGGGCACGCTCGACCGCCAGTCATGAGCGCCGCGGAGCGCTGGCGTACGCTGGAGCGGTCGTTTCGCCGCCGTCGAAGGGATATGCCCGATGGGCCAGCAGGCTGACCGCGCGACCGTGCTCGACCGTGCCGCGGGCGGTGGCCGGCTGACGCCGGAAGAGGCGCTCGACCTCTACCGCTTCGCGCCGCTGCACGCGCTGGGCTCCGCCGCCGACGCGGCGCGCCGCCGCCGTTACGCGGGCGTCGAGCACATCGCCACGTACATCATCGAGCGCAACATCAACTACACCAACGCCTGCGTGACGGCCTGCAAGTTCTGCGCCTTCTACGCGCCGCCCAAGAGCGACAAGGTGTGGACCCGCGACCTCGACGACATCCTGCGGCGCTGCGCCGAGACCGTCGAACTCGGCGGCACCCAGATCATGTTCCAGGGCGGCCACCACCCCGACTACGGCGTGGAGTACTACGAGCGGCACTTCCGCGCCATCAAGGACGCGTTCCCGCAGCTGGTGATCCACTCGCTCGGCGCCTCCGAGGTGGACCACATGGCGCGGATCTCCGGCGTCTCAGCCGAGGAGGCGATCAGCCGGATCCACGCGGCCGGGCTCGACTCGTTCGCCGGCGCCGGCGCCGAACTGCTGCCCGCCAGGCCGCGGCAGGCGATCGCGCCGCTGAAGGAGTCGGGCGAACGCTGGCTGGAGATCATGGAGACGGCACACCGGCTCGGCGTCGAGTCCACCTCGACGATGCTGATGGGCACCGGCGAGACCAACGCGGAGCGCATCGAGCACCTGCGGATGATCCGGGACTCGCAGGACCGCACCGGCGGCTTCCGGGCGTTCATCCCCTACCTCTACCAGCCGCAGAACAACCACCTGCGCGGCCGCACCCAGGCGACGATCTTCGAGTACCTGCGGATGCTCGCCATCGCCCGGCTCTTCCTGGACAACGTGGCGCACATCCAGGGCTCCTGGCTGACCACCGGCAAGGAGGCCGGGCAGCTGTCGCTGCACTACGGCGCCGACGACCTGGGCTCCGTGATGCTGGAGGAGAACGTGGTCTCCTCGGCCGGTGCCAAGCACCGCTCCAACCGGATGGAGCTGCTGCACCTGATCCGCGCCGCCGGCCGGGTGCCGGCGCAGCGCGCCACCACCTACGAGCACCTGGTGGTCCACGACGACCCGGCCAACGACCCGGTGGACGACCGGGTGGTCTCCCACCTGTCGTCCACCGCGATCGAGGGCGGCACGGCCCACCCCGAGCTGACCGTGCTCAGCTCCTGAGCCTCACTCCTCCTCCCGGAACAGCCGGTTGACCTCCTCGTTGGCCGCCACCAGCCGGTCCAGCGGGGCGCCGGAGAGCACCGCCTCCAGGGCCGGCGTCATGATGGCGTCGACGTCGGCGGCGTGGTCGGTGATGGGGAACAGGAACGTGGTGCCCTCCGACACCTGCCGGGTGAACGGCTCCACGTCGACGCCGTCCGCCGCGTAGGCGTCGCGGGCGCTCTCCCACGCCTCGGTGATCGCCGGGAAGACGACGCGGTGCTCGGCGACCACCCGCTGGCAGGCGGGCGAGGCCAGGTACGACACCCACTGCCACGCCGCCTCGGGGTCGTCGGTGCCACGGTGGATCGAGTCGGCCAGGCCGTTGAACATGCTGGCCCGCTGGCCGGTGGGGCCGATCGGGGTCGGCGCCATGCCGACGTCCAGGCCCTCGTAGCCGAGGAAGGTGCCGATCATCCAGCTGCCGTGGCTGACCATGGCGGCGTTGCCGGCGGCCAGTTGGTCGCTGGACTGGACGCCGGTCTGCGCCGCGAGCGACGGCATGTAGCCCTTGTCGATCAGCCCACGCCACCAGTCGACGGTCTCCAGGAAGGCGGGGTCGTCGAAGTTGAAGCGCTCGCCCCACGGGTTGGTGTCGGTGGCCTGCCAGCCGTTGGCGGCCGCGAAGAAGGACCACTGGGTCTGGCCGTAGTTGAAGCCGCCGTTCAGCTCCAGCCACAGGCCGTGGACGGCGACGTCGTCCGGGTCGAACCCCGGCTCGTCGCCGCGCACCCCGTTCGCGTCCACGGTGAGCCTGGCGACCAGGTCCTCGAAGGTGCCGCCGTCCTCCGGGTTCCAGGTGAGCTCGGCGAGCGACGCCTCGTCGACGCCGGCCTCGGCGAGCGCCGCCCGGTCGTAGAAGAGCCCCACGGTGTCCCAGTCCTTGGGCAGGCCGTAGCGGTGGCCGTCGCGGCCGACCCAGAGTTCGGCGAGGCCCGGCTCGTAGCCGTCGAGGGAGACGCCGTCCCGCTCGACGAACTCGTCGAGCGGCAGCAGCAGCCCGCGGCTGACCCACTCCGGGTACGTGGAGAGGTGGTCGGTGAAGACGTCGGGCGCGGACTCGGCGACGAAGCCGAGGGCGAGCGACGTCCAGTAGTCGTCCCAGCCGCGCTGCTCGATCACGATGTCGTACTCGGGGTTGGCGGCCTCGAACTCGTCGGCGCACCGCTGGTAGCCGGGCTGTTGGTTGGCGTCCCAGAGCCAGTAGGTGACGGTTCGCCGCCCGTCGCCACCACCTGGCGTGCCGCAGGCGGCGAGGGCGAGCGCCGTCGCCGCGGCGGCGGCGCACCGCACGCGTCGTCGAAGTCTCATGGCGTGCCTCCTTACGTGAGCCCTCACGTGAGCCCTCACTTGAGCCCGGTGTACTGGATGGCGTCGACGATCCGCCGGCCGAAGGCCAGCAGGATCAGCAGCGTGGGAACGGCGGCGACCAGGGCCGCGGCCATCAGCCCCGCCCAGTCGGGCCCGGTCTGCGGCGTCGAGGCGACGAACGCGCCGAGCGCCACCGTGAGCACCCGCACGCCCTCCTCCTGGCCGACGAGTTGCGGCCAGAAGTACTCGTTCCAGGCGTTGACGAAGGTGAGCACGGCGAGGGTGGCCAGCGGGGCGCCGCTCATCGGCAGGATGATCCGGAAGAAGATCCTGGCGTGCCCCGCGCCGTCGATCAGCGCCGCCTCCTCCACCTCGCGGCTGATGCCGAGGAAGAACTGCCGCAGGAAGAACACGGCGAACGGCGTCATCAGGAGGTAGGGCGCGACGATGCCGGCGTGCGTGTTGAGCAGCCCGAGCTCCTTGATCAGCACGAAGTTGGGCAGCAGCGTGAACACCGGCGGCACCAGCAGCGCGGAGAGGAACACCAGGAACACCCGGTCCCGGCCGGGCCAGCGCAGCCGGGCGAACGCGTAGGCGGCCATCGCGGCGCAGAAGACCTGGCCGACGGTGATGGTGGCGGAGACCAGCAGCGAGTTGCGCAGGTAGAGCCAGAAGCGGAGCGAGGCGCCCGAGCCGCCCTCGGCCTGCGCCTCGGCCGCGGTCGCGGTGCCGAGCACGCGCTCCAGCGGCCCCCAGGTGAAGTCCACCGGGAGCGGCGAGGCGGGCTCGCTGAACAGGCTCCGGTTGTCGGACAGCGCGGTGCGGAGCATCCACGCGAAGGGCGCGACGGTGACCAGCACGACGACCGTCACCACCGCCCAGGCGACGACGCGTCCCGGCCTCATGCGTCTCATGCGTCCGCCCCCTCGTTCGCGCGCAGCAGGCGCAGTTGGAGCAGCGCGAAGACGGCGAGGATCAGGCACAGCACCGCCGAGATGGCGGCGGCGTACCCGAAGTCGAAGCGGGTGAACGCCTGGTCGTAGATGTAGTACTGGACGACGCGGGTGGAGTCGACAGGACCGCCCTGGGTGGTGACGGCGACGGTGTCGAAGATCTGCCAGGACCCGATCATCGTCACCACCAGGACCAGCGCGAGCACGGGGCGCAGCAGGGGCAGCGTGATGCTGAGGAACACCCGCCGCTCGCCGGCGCCGTCGACCGCGGCCGCCTCGTAGACGTCGGGGCGGATCATCTGGAGGCCGGCGAGGATCAGCAGCGCGGTGTAGCCGAGGTGGCGCCAGACGTTGACGAGGGCGATGGTCGGGATCGCCCAGGCCGGATCCCCGAAGAACCCGACGCGGTCCGCGCCGAACCAGCTGACCACCTCGTTGAGGACGCCGAGGTGGTAGTCGGCCATCCAGTACCAGAGCAGCGCGACGACCACGTTGGAGACCAGGTAGGGCAGCAGCAGCACGCCGCGGACCAGGATGGACCCGGTGAGGCGGTGGATCACGACGGCGAGCAGCAGCGCGGCGACGATCTGCACGCCGATGTTGATCAGGACGTACTGCAGGGTGACGCGCAGCGAGTTCCAGAACACGTCGTCGGAGAGCAGCCGGCGGTAGTTGTCGAGCCCGGTGAACTCGGGCGCGGTGAGCAGGTCGTAGTCGGTGAGGCTGAGATAGAGGCCGCGGAGGGCGGGCCAGGCGTAGAAGGTGACGAAGCCGACCAGCGCCGGCGCGACGAACACGGCCGCGGCCAGGCCCTCCCGCCGTCTCCCCCGTCTCCGGCGGCCCGCCGCCGCCCCGCCGACCCGCTCCCGCCGTCCGCCCGCCGCGACTTCCTCGGTGCTGATGGCCATCGCCCACTCCCTCGTGAACGCGATCCCGAACAGAACGGCCTCCCCTCCGGGGAGAAGCCACCCCTCCCTTATCCCCGCCATCACGCCTCCCGCCTAGGTTCTGTCGTCGCGCAGCGACACCAGGGCGGGGCCGACCGCCGCGCGCGGCGCGCGGCGTGGCGGGGGCCCGGCCGGGGAAGGACCGCGCTGCGCGCGGCCGCGGTGGGGGCGGCGAAGCCGCCGGGGCGTACCGCGCTGCGCG